>CAYVOY010000006.1:0-20818 GCA_964453395.1 uncultured Anaerolineaceae bacterium | reverse complement strand
GGGCAATTGACCGCTTGAGCCCCGAAGAATTTGTTGCCGGCAGCAGAGCGCTAAGAAAATTTATCACTATCTTAAAGGAAGAAATGACTGATGCAAAACTCAACTGAACCAGGAAAATCAGAAAATAAAATTTTTACCTTACCCAATGTTTTGTCTTTTTTTCGTATTTTGTTGATTCCTGTAATTATATGGTTGTATTTGGTAAAGGATAATTCTATTTGGGCAGGTTATGTGCTAATTCTCTCCGGTGTAACCGATGTTTTGGATGGCTTTATTGCCAGGCGCTTTAACATGACCAGCGATTTGGGGAAAGTGCTTGATCCGGTTGCGGATAAGTTGACCCAGGCAGTGATTCTGATTTGTTTGAGCGTTCGTTTTCCGTTGATGATTATTCCTTTCGTGCTTGTGCTCGCCAGGGATATCTATATGGGGATAAGCGGCTTGCTTGTGATCCAAAGAAAAAATGTTGTCATGGGCGCAGAGTGGCATGGTAAGGCAGCGACTTTTTTGCTCTATGCAACGATGATTGTGCATGTATTCTTCCCCAGTATTTCAAGCACAGTTTCTATGATTCTTATTGCAGCTTGTTCTGAAATGATTGCCATTACGTTTATTCTCTATATTGTCCGCAATACGAAGGCATTGAGGCAGGAAAAGCCGTGATGTAGCGGTGAATATCTATAAAGAATTTAACAGCGCAAAAGAGGTGGGTGTTCCGGATGGGAAAAATGTAGGGCGTGATTGAAGATGCTTTAGCCTTAAGAATTTATTTGCGCTATCCCATCTTCAATCCGCCTTGCACAAACCTCAAACTATTAGCTTTCAACGGCGGATTGAATGGGCGTGCTGCTTAATAATCAAAAGGTTAATAGCCCATTCAATCGCGCCCTACAATCATAAGATTGCAAATGACCATAATTTTGTGACGTTTTAAATTTGACATATTTTACGCTTGAAGAAATTTTGGTAGTCTTGCCGATTCTCCTCAAAATGCTTATGCTGATATCCGCTATAATAAGGCTTGCTTTACTAATTAATTAAACCATGAATGCCAATGATTGGAGTAGATTATGGATTTTGCGACTAATGATGATGTAAACAAAAAGAATGATGTTAACGAGAATGATTTGATTGTGAATCAGTTGGGGGGAAAGGTTGATGGTGAGCGACTTTCGGTAAAACACAACTCATGGTTGGACAAGCCGGTTTTTGGCTGGTGGCCCTGGTTGACCGTTGAGAAACTCTTGATTATTCTGATTCTGGCTGTGACCATTTTCACCCGCTTCTATGACCTTGGCACACGGACGATGGCGCATGATGAAATTAATCATGTCGTCCCGGCATACAATTTTGATAATTACGTTTTCGATCCGGTGACGCACGGGCCATTCCAATTCCATGCGATTGCGCTTTCTTATTTTTTGCTGGGCGATTCTGATTTTGCTGCCCGGGTTCCGGCAGCGCTCTTCGGCATCGCGATCGTCGCTTTTGCGCTCTTTGCCTGGAAGCGCTATCTCGGGCGGACCGGAGCTTTGGTTGCCGGGGCGCTTTTTATGATTTCGCCCTATATTCTCTTCTACAGTCGGTATACGCGGAATGAAATTTTTATTGTCTTTTGGGGGATGGCGATGCTCTACTTTATGCTGCGCTATCTTGAGGACGGCAAGCATAAGTGGCTTTATTGGCTGGTGTTTATCAATGCGATGCATTATGCCGACAAGGCGACCTCTTTTATTTTCTCTGCCGAAGCTTTGATTTTCCTTGCTTTGCTCTTTATCGGGGAGGTTTTACGGAAAGACTGGCCTGACAAAGCGAAGAAGTCCAAATTTCAAATTGGGGTTTGGATAACGCTGGGCTTGATTGTTGTTACGCTGGGCGTTTTTATGCTTGGGAAAAACGCAAGCACTGCCGAGGGCGGATCCAATCTTCCGCTGCTCATCAGCGCAGGGCTGACCGTTTTGGCGATTGTTTTCACCTTGGTGATGCTATTTAGCGGTTATGGCTGGAGAAAGCTGAGCCATTTGCGCAGTTTTGACTTGATTTGGCTGCAACTAATCCTGATTTTGCCCCTTCTGACTGCAATACCGCTCCGAATTTTAGGCTTTGACCCAACCGATTTCAGCCAGGCGGGTATTCTTCACGCCGGTTTGGTTTTTATTGTGCTCTTAGTGATTTCGACTTTCTTAGGGATGCTATGGAACCGCAAGGTCTTCCTGAAAAGCATGGCGATTTTCTGGACGATTTTTGTCGTCTTTTACACCACTTTTTTCACGCATGGCGAAGGATTTTTCAAGGGAATTGTCGGCTCTTTGGGCTATTGGATGGCTCAACAAGCGGTGGAACGCGGTACGCAACCGCTGTATTATTACGCGCTCGTCCAAATACCGATGTATGAATATCTGCCCGCTTTGGGCGTGTTGATCGCTTTTGTGATCGGTTTGAAAAAGAAGCTTTTCTTTGCCTCGACTGAAGACCCCTTCGTCAGTGTCCCGGTGGATTCGGGTTCGCTTGTGATTGAAGGTCTAGAAAATCTGGACGAATTTATTGAAGAAATACCTGCTTCCGAGGTTTTTGTCGAAGTTTCAGAACTGGATTCTTTAGACCAGGATGCTCCGGAAGCTCGACTGGCAGCTGTTATTGCTGAAGCTGAAGTCAAAGAAATACTTGTTGAAGAAGTTCGCTTTGAGCCGGATGAATCTGAGACGAATCTTGTCCAGTTGGACGATGAAGCGGAAAAGGGCGGATGGACTGAAAAACTCTTCCCTTCAGTGGACGAACGCCCCGGGCAAGCGAAAGAATTGCCAACGCTCTTGCTGCTGATTTATTGGGCGGCGATGAGCTTACTGGCTTTCACGGTTGCCGGTGAGCGGATGCCCTGGCTTACGACGCACATTACGATGCCGATGATTTTGGTCAGCGGCTGGGCTTTTGGCTATTTGATTGAAAAAACGAATTGGGAAGAAATTAGAAAGCGCAAGGGCTGGCTTGGTGTCCTTTTTGTTTTTGTCTTCATAATCGCCTTCGGCAGCTTGCTTGGTTCAATCCTTGGCAACAAGCCGACATTCCAAGGCAAAGACTTGGCACAATTGCAGGCCACAAGCACTTTCCTGCTGGCTGCGATTGGAACGCTTGGTTCAGGTTTTACGCTTTGGCGCTTGCTCAACGGCTGGAAATTTGCCACTTTTGCTAAACTGGTACTCTTGCTTTTCGTTGCTATGCTCGGCGTTCAAACCGCCCGAACAGCTTGGCGAGCGGCTTTTGTCGATTTTGACAACGCCCGTGAACTGCTGGTTTATGCTCATTCGACCGGGGATATGAAAGACACCGTCAGGCAAATTGAGACCATCTCGAAGCGGCTTTACGGCGATAAATCAATCAAAATTGCTTATGACAATGACGTGCGCTACCCCTATTGGTGGTATATGCGCGATTATCCCAACAAGTATGATTTTGGCTCGGAAGTAACGAAACAATTGCAAGATTATCCGATTATCGTCGTGGGTTCGTCCAATTATTCAAGAATTGAGCCGGTGGTTCGGGATGACTATTATCAATACGACTACAAGCGGATGTGGTGGCCTAACGAAGACCTTTACCGCGGCTGGACTTTTAACAAGGTTTGGAATGACCTGAAAGACCCGGCAAAACGGAGCGCTTTGTGGTCGCTTTGGTTTGACCGTGACTATACTCAATATGCGAATGCTTTTGGCAATCGCTCGTTGACGCTGGCAACTTGGTCTCCGTCTGATACTGCAAGGATGTTTATTAGGAAGGATATTGCTGCCCAAATCTGGGAGTTTGGCATAAGTCCCGAGCCAAAAGAACCGGTTGTTGACCCTTATGCTGAGGGAATTATCAGCCTTGACCCGGAATGGGTGGTTAGCATTGCCGGCGATTTGCCGCTAAATGCTCCACGTGATGTGGCAACAGCACCGGACGGCAGCATCTATTTAGTCGATTCACGGAACAGCCGAATTGTTCACTTTGATGAGAAAGGCATGTTCATCAATGCCTGGGGTGGTTATGGGAACGTGACGGATGGGAACACAGCGGGCGGTCTGTTTAATGACCCGTGGGGCATTGCGGTTGGTCCTGATGGCTTGGTTTATGTTGCCGATACCTGGAATCATCGCATTCAGGTCTTCAGCCCTGACGGGACGTTCTTGCGGATGTGGAGCGCGTTTGACATCAATGGCTCATTAGATGGCTTTTGGGGTCCGCGCGGAATTGCTGTAGACGAGAATAATCACGTTTTTGTAACCGATACCGGCAAGCAACGCGTGGTCATATTTGATACAGATGGAAATTATCTGAGCCAGTTCGGTGGAATTGGACTGGAAGATGGCAAGATGGACGAGCCGGTTGGGATTGCGGTCTCGAGGGATGGCTTGGTTTATATTGCCGATACCTGGAATTATCGTATTCAGGTTTTTGCGCCAGCTGACAATGGCTTGGATTACTTCCCGGTCAATAGCTGGGATGTGGAAGCCTGGAAGAGCGATTCGCTGGATAACAAGCCATTCCTGGATTTGGATGAGGACGGCAATGTTTATGTAACCGACCCAGATAGGGGAAGGGTTCTCGTTTTCGACGGCGATGGAAATTATAAGAACCTTTGGGGTGGTTTTGACAACAGCTATATTATGAACGTGATTAGCGGTGTCAGCATTGGCAAAGACGGTGCGGTCTGGGTGACGGACGCTCTGAGCAATACCTTGTTGAAATTTAGCATGCCGGAGTAAGAGCCAGAATTTTTACAAGGCAAGGGCAATATGTAGGGCGCGGTTGAAGGTGCCCGAAACATCATGATACGGAAATTTTGTGCACCTTCAATACCACTTACTTCGTTCGGGTACGATGACCGCCTGGTTTACTAAACTTTAAGTTCGTGACGGCGGGTTGAAGATGGGATTTTGAAAAATAATCTCAACGCTTAAACATCTTCAACCTCGCCCTACCCGTCGCAAAAGTTTCAAATTACGTGGCTTTGTCTAGAGCGCTTTCCCTGCGAAAATTTTTTTTGCCCGCTCCCCGTTTTCCCGTTTCCTGTTACCCGAATTGCCGTAAATTGTTTGGCGAGGGCTGATTCGACCTCAAGCTGTGATAAGATTAACGGCGCACGTGTTTAGGAATGGATTAAAAAACAACGGAAAGAATGGTTGAAAATATATGAATTATTCCTCTTATTTGTTTGGCTTTATTCTGGCAACGCTCTTAGGGGCGCTGTTTCATTTTTGGCGTAATGGCGGGGTTGTTCGCCTTTTATTATTTTTAGTTTTTTCCTGGATTGGATTTTTTGTTGGTCACACAGTGGCAAATTATTTTGGCTTTAACTTTTTTAGTGTTGGGCCGGTGAACATTATCGGAGGGATTGTTGGCAGTGTAATTTTCCTCTTTCTTGGCAATTGGCTGACTAAAATTGATCCGGGTCAGGAAGCAAAGAAATAATGACGGAAATGCAAGCGCCTGAGGATATTGCCAGAGTTCAAGAAGGCGATTTAGTGATGCTGAATGACAGCAAGCATAAAAATCATCTCTTAGTGGTAAAAGCAGGCGAGGTTTTCATGAGTCACCGAGGCACGATTAAGCACGATGACATCATCGGTCAAGCCTGGGGTGTCCGTTTGGAATCACACAAGGGGAACCCCTTTTTCGTTTTGCAGGCAGGCGTTACCGATCTTGTCCAAAACATCAAGCGCACCACTCAAATCATGTATCCGAAGGATATCGGCTATCTTATTTTGCGTTTGGGGGTTGGGCCCGGAAAGCGCGTTTTGGAATGCGGGGGCGGATCAGGCGGCATGACGACGGTTTTGGCATATCTGACCGGGGACTCCGGACGGGTCTATTCTTATGAACGCAATGCCAAGGCACAACAATTGGCTCAAAAAAATTTGGCTTTATTTGGTCTGGACCAACGGGTTGAGTTTAAGGCCGGTGATGCAAGAGATGGTTTCGAAGAGCGCAATCTGGATGCCATCCTGCTTGATTTGCCGAATCCTTATGATTTTTTGGACCAAGTGCGTGCCAGCTTGAAGGGCGGCGGTCAATTTGCGACGCTTTTGCCGACGGTCAATCAAGTTGAAACGACCTTATATGCTCTTGCGCATAGCTGTTTCGCTTTTATTGACGTTTGTGAAATATCATTGCGCCATTACAAATCGGACTGGGCGAGATTTCGTCCTGTGGACCGAATGGTTGCCCATACCGGTTATCTTGTTTTTGCCCGCAAGATCCACGATTTTGGAGTGGAAGCAGCGCAGTATCAAGAAAATGAAGAAAACGATGAGGTGGAGCGTGACCGACTCGATTAAGCTCCCTCCGGACTTGCCTGAACGTTTAGCCATCTTTTCCAAAGAAAAAACACGCTATGAAGGCTTGGGTTTGCCAGGTCAAAACCTTAAACCGCGACAGGCGGCTGTTTTATTGCCGCTTATTTTTCGGCATGATAAATGGCAATTGATTTACACCTTACGTTCAAACAAGTTGCATGACCATAGCGGGCAGGTTTCTTTTCCCGGCGGTGCCTGCGATCCGGAAGATAAAGATGCTGTCGTCACAGCTTTGCGTGAAGCCTGGGAGGAAATTGGGCTTGAGCCGAAGGCAGTGCAGGTTCAGGGCCGTTTGCCAAACTTGAATATGGTTACCCGTTTTATTGTTACACCGGTGGTGGGCATTGTGGATTGGCCGGTTTGGTTGACCATCAATCCTGATGAAGTTGGCCGCGTTTTTTCGGTTCCGCTCGACTGGCTTGCCAATCCGGAAAACCATTCTTATCGCGTCCACAGCCATGGCGATGAAGATTTTAACGTTCCTTATTTCCAAAGGTATGACGGGGAATTGATTTGGGGCGCAACGGCAATAATGACTTTAGATTTTATGAAAGTTTTGGGTATCAAGTAGGGTTACCTTTTCTTTGCCGCAATATTATTCCGATAATGCACCAAGAAAATCAAATTCGAATAATTCTTTGTTGTACGGAGGGGTTTAAACCCCTCTCCATCGGGTGGTGAAGAAATCCATTTCAGTTTTAGAGGAATAAGGGAAGGCTGGGTTGAAACCCAGCCGTACGTTGTATTTTTCCTCGTTGAAAATCGCCCTTTTGCCAATAATAGGGAACTCAGGTTCTATTCTTCCTCGTCGTCTTTGTCCTCAAGCGCAGCCTTCTCAGCCAGCAATTTGGTCAGCATCGAACGGAGTTCTACATAATCCTCATCTTTCAATAAAACAGGGATTCCAAAGGTTCTGGGGCCTTGATTGGTGCCGAGAAAGATTCCTTCTTTCGTTTCTTTCATCGAAATAACATTTTTCAAAGCCAGTTTGTGGTCTGCGCCGTTGGGTTCATGTTGAATCAGAAAGTCTTTATTCAAGGTGAGCATATATTGGTCCCAAAGCTCACTTCGTTGACGAATTGACCGTACGGCGAGGAAGATAAGCAAAAGCGGAATCGCTAAAATTACTAACCAAGGGGGTTGAGGGGTGTTAGAGATCTTTATTGATATGTATATCAATGTGAGCGCTACCAGGCCGGTAGCCGCATAAAGTATGATGATCCCTCGTTTTTGCTTATTAAGTTTTTTTGGGTCGAGCAGGTAATTTTTAGTCATTTAATTCTCCATAGTATAAGTATCAGTCGACAAAATCCAAACGATAGCAAACAGTCGACTTTTAGCAATTAATTCTTAGGTCTAAATTGTAAACTGCTTTCTTTTTCCTTGCCAAAATTTTAATGTTCTCTGTTATAATATGCGCTTACGCGGAGAGGTCGCATAGTTGGCCTAGTGCGCTCGCTTGGAAAGCGAGTATACCGAGAGGTATCGCGGGTTCGAATCCCGCCCTCTCCGCCTCAAACCACTTTTAGCGAAGTGGTTTTTTTATTGCGCTTTCTCATCCACTTTGTCTTCCAACCAATTGAGCATAGTCGCTATTACCAAATCTTGTTCCGGCTCATTATGCGTTTCGTGATACAAACCATCCCATTCCTTGTAAGTGACTTTTTTGCCTAATTTCTTGGCAAACTCCCGTGATCCTTCAACCGGACAAATCGGGTCGGCACTGCCATGCGCCAAATAGAGCGGCAGGCTCCATTCATCGGCATGTTCCCGAACATAAGCCGCGGCATCATTGATGAATGACGCCAGGCGGACACTGGCTTTGGGATGATTTAGCGGGTCAGCCACGTAACGGCGGACAACTTCTGCATCGCGCGAAAGTCCGGAAGTTTCCAGACCATTATTGACCGTCAACTTCGGGAAGAGTGGTTTTATAAGCTTTATCAGACGGCGCTGTGTTCCGGACATTGTTCGCGGGTCGAGGGGAGGGCTGGTTGCGATAATCCCATCCACTTTTTCCTGACCTTTCAGACCATAATAAAGCGCCTCCATGGAGCCCATGCTGTGACCATAGAGAAATACCGGTTTTCCCGGTGCCAGCTGTTTAGCCAAACGCAGCATTGCCTCAATATCACGTCTCATCGAATCATCCGGGTCAATCACGCCCCGTTTGCCGGCTGTTTTGCCATGCCCTTGCTGGTCAAAAGCAAGCAGCGCAAAATCTCTTTCAACAAACTTTGCGGCAACATGTTCATAGCGACCGATATGTTCGCCCAAACCGTGCATCAAAACCACAATTGCCCGGGCTTGTTCGGGATTTCCCCATAGTTTGCCAATCAGCTGTTCGCCGTTGACCGATCTTAGTAGCATTTCTCGTTCCATCTTGCCTCCTATGCGCTGAAAACCACATGTTGTTTCAAAAAATCATCCATGGTCTGATAAAAATCGATTAGGGTTGCCTTTTTGCGGAAGCCGTGCCCTTCGCCTTCGTACAATTTATAGAGATGCGGGACGCGGTTGGCTTGCAAGAGGCGCACAATCGATTCGGACTGTGAGGGCGGGACGACTTTATCCTCAGTGCCCTGAAAAACCGCGACGGCATCGCGAATTGTTTCTGCGTGGAAAACCGGGGACCATGCCTGGAATTTGTCGGCCGATTCGGGCAATTTTCCCACCATGCTTTGGGTATAAGAAGATTCAAATTTGTGGGTGTCCATTTCGAGCAAGAAGAGGTCTGAAACACCATAGGAGCAAAGTCCGGCTTTAAAGAAACCGGGATAATGCACCAAAGCATTCAAAACCGTAAAGCCGCCTGCGCTGCCACCTTTGATAACCAGCTTTTTGGGGTCTGCCAATTTGGCATCAACCAGGGCTTGACTGCCTTCGATGGCGTCCTGCACATCAAGCTTTCCCCAATTCCCCTTGAGGGCATCGCGATAGCTGCGCCCATAGCCGCTGCTTCCGCGGTAGTTGACCGCGAAATAAGCATAACCGCGGCTGGTGAAAAAGGCAGCATCCATGCTGAAACCATTTTCAACCTGTGAGGTCGGCCCGCCATGAATGTAGACGACAGTTGGAGGAGCCCCTTCGGCTGTGAATCTGGCGTTGGTGGGCGGATAGTAAAGCCCGTGCACTTTGACGCCGTCGGATGAGAGCCAGCTAAAGGCTTCCGCTTTGGCAAAATTATCCGGATTGACAAAATCGGAGGAGCTGCGGGCGATTGTTCGCATTTTATCGCCTTCGAGTAAAACAACTCGCGGAGAAAGCCAGGAAGTCTGCCCGATAAAGGCGATTTTTCCATCTTTTGAAACTGCCGGGTGTTCAATCAGGCTATAGGGTTCGGTCTTAAGCGTCTCTATTTTTCTGCTTGCCAAATCGATTTTATTCAGGCTGTAGGAACCTTTTTGATTCTCTAAATAATAAATTGACTCTCCGTCCGCTGACCAATTGATAGCGCGAAGCCCTAAAACCCAGGCGGGTAAGAGCAGATTTTTATTTTCAATCAGGCTTTCGGTCTGGTTATCGGCAAAATGATGAATGCGCAGGTCGTCGAATTCGCCCTTGTTTTCCAACCAGGCAAGCTTGCTTCCGTCGGGCGAAAAAATGGGCTGGAAGCTTGCCAGGGCGTCTCCACCGGCGATTTGTTTTTGATTGTGCAGGCTTTTCCCATCCGCTGCAAGCTCTGCCAAAATCAAGCGCGTGCCGTCCCAGGGCATATTGGGATGATTCCATTCGACCCAGGCAAGCATTTTGCCGTCCGGGCTGATTGTCGGTTGCATGTAAAAATCTGAGCCTTGCGCCAAAATTGTAGGCCAGGCAGAGCCGTCGCTCGGAACGCTTGCCAAAACATCGCGCCCTTCGTAGGTATGGACGAAAACCAAAAAGCTCTCGTCAGGGTTGGTGACAGGCGAGGAAGTTCCGCCAAAGGCTGGGGTGAGCACTTTGGGCAAGCCGCTGCCGTAGGGCTTTGAATAGAGGCGTCCATTTCGTTCGCAGAAATAGACCGCAGACTTAGCGGCATAAAAATCGCCGCCACCATAAGCAATCGCACCGGATGGGCTTAACTCACCGGTCAAATCCCAGGCTGCTTCGCCATCGCGCCAGGCGAAGAGGCTTGTTTTGCCATCTTGTGATTGCGACCAAACCAGGGTTTCGCCATCGGGGCTAAATTGCACATCGTTCAGGCGAAGTCCCCCACCAATCATTGCCGGGGAAATTGGGCTCTGCCAAAGTCCGTAGGGAAGTTTTTGTTTGCTCATCATCACCTCTTGTTTTTCTTTGATTATACCTTTTGGAAAGGGAAAAGAGGGCAGGATTATTAGTGCAAGGTTTTCCGTTTTGTTAAAAAGAAATTCGGAAAGCCAAATTCAACATTTCATTGGTTTCCACCTGCACAAACTTTGTTATAAAAAAACTGCACCTCTTCGGTTGGATTGATAGTCCAGCCTTTGAGGTGCAGTTCAGTTTCTATTCAGAAACTGAAAACTATTTTTGCAGGAAAACGGAAACCGTTTCTGCAACAGCTTTTCGGGCGATGTCGTCAAAAGCAGTGCCAACGACCAGAATATTAACACCGGTTCCGATGAAGGCTTTGTAGTTGACGGCATTGATGCCACCTTCTGCCAAAGTTGGAACAGATACAGTTGAAATCATGGCTTCCAGGCGTTCACGCACTATGGTTGGGATTTCACCTGCAGCTACACCTTCGTAACTCATTCCAGTCATTAATCCAATCATATCTACTCCGATGTCTTCCATACGTCTGGCGACTTCTGTAACTTCCTTCGGGGTTTCGGCTGGAATTCCAAAGAGGTGTCGATCACTCGAATGGGCGATGTAAGCATCGACAAGCAAACCGTTTTGATGGCAAACGCGAACCATGTCATCCAAATCTTCGTAGGTTGATTTGTGGCAATGGACACCATCGGCGCCTGCTCGTGATAATTCATAGGCCATTTCTTCAGTGAATGGTGTGGGTAAGACCTCGGTAAAAGAGCCAGCAACACCAGCTGTGATGTAGATGTCTGGACCAACTACGTTGCGGACGCCATTAACAACCCGACACATTTCAGCAAATTCAACTTCGTGGCGTAAAGCTTCGGCATTGTGCATGGAAGTGACACCCTTGATTCCGCGAGCTAAAGCAACAGCGGGGTGGTTGGGCTCTAACATGCGGGCACCAGCCTGGACAGCAGCCAGGGCAAGGCGGGCGTCGTCACCGGTTATACCAGTTGAGAGAAGGGTTGTGCCATGGTGTTCTTCAATGGCTTTTTTGACTTTTTCAAGTCCAAACATTCGTTTGCGATTCATATCTCCAATTATCATTTTATGCCTCTTCAAGATTCTTTTTCTTCGCGGTTTTGTTGAATAATATCGTAAGTCCGCAAGACAGGGCAAGGGCGATTAACATTGAAACTGCGAAACCGAGCGGGTTGTTGGATAAGCCCGGTGCAACTAAACTGGGAACATAGGCTGTTCCTCGGGCGTCAAAGATACCGATAAAGGCGCCGGAAACAGCAGCAGAAATTAAGGCACCAACAAATACACGCCGGTCAGAGAACATGAAGGGATAAGCTGCTTCAACGAAAGTGCCAAAGCCCATATTTACTAGGAAGCCAGGCAAAGCAACTGCAGCTTCGCTTTTTTCTCGTGGGGCAATGATGTTTGCCAGGGTTATACCTGCAGAAACCATAACCAACCCGGTCATATCGACTGCACCAAGGAAGCTGAAACCAGTTTGCTCCATTTCGAGGAGAACAATTGGCAAGATAGCTGCGTGGTAGACACCGCCCATGATGGCCGGCCAAATTAACAAACCTGCCAAGGCACCAGCAAGAATTGGGTTGAAGGCAATAGCCATATCAATCAAGGAGCGAATCCCGTTGCCAAGCCAGAGGGCGATTGGAGCAATCAGGAAGTAAACTAAAATTCCAGATGCTAAACCACCAATTGCTCCGGCAACCAGACTTGCGGTTGTCGCAGGGAATTTGCGGTTGAAGGACCATTGTAATAAATAGCTGGAGAAAACACCAGCTAAAATACCACCGATGATACCACCGAGAATGCCACCTTCAATAGACAGCACACCAGCGATAGCACCGGCAATGACGCCTACTTCGTCCAATCCGGAGACCTGTTTGGCAGCGATAACGGCAACGATAATGGGCAGAGCCCCGACCAGTTTGTCGAATAATGGCCCAACTGATTCAGCCAGGAAAGGAATCTTGCCGATTGCTAAAATCAATGCCATGGCAATGAAACCGGGCAATGAACTCATCATGATACTGCGTAAGTTGATCCGTTTCCAGACATTTCCGGTGTCAACTTCAGTTTGTTTGCCGATAACCGCGGAATACTTGAGTTTCCATTCACTTGCCAGAGCGGAGATGTAGCCAACAGCCCTGGAACGATTTGTAGTACCGGTTGTGCCGGATGCAGAGATAACCTTGGCGCCTAATGCACGAGTATTCGCCATGGAAGTGCCACCAGTGCCTACTACTGGAATGCCTTTTTCAGCTGCAGCAAGCAAGGCTTTGTTGTTGGTTGCTTTGGGGTCACCGCTGACCATGATGACGCCGTCAATTTCTCCTGCTTGGATAGCTTCGGCAATTGCATCGGAAGCTTCCAAAGCTAATTTGTTTGCCTCTTCGAGTGAGGTTTCAATACCAGCTTGAGGACCATCAGCACTTTGAGACCAGAGTGATGCTTTGGTGCTCTCGGTGATGTGGTCGAATGATGTTGTGGCTGCCACAAAAGCAATCTTGCTCACTTCGATGCCAGCAGCATTAGCCTGTCGGAGTATCTCATCCAACAGATTTTTGGGATCCTTACCACCTAAGACGAAAAGGTGGCCACCCGAACTACCTAAAATTGCAATTCTTTTCATTACTTCTCCTTTTAATAATTGAAAACGTTTCTTCAGAAAAAACCTTATTCTGGAACCTTAATGAGTGTATATGGTAAGATATGCATACGTCAATGGACAAAATAATATTTAATGTAGGAACAAAATGGAAATGAGCAGTTCTAATTTAGGAAATGATCAAGCGGAACCAGGTCAGATTAGCGGCAAAATTCTGGCGGCATGGCTGGAAAGAGCTGGGGTTGACAAACGTGTTATTTTGAAGGAAATTGAAAGAGACAATCCTCAGCATGACTTGATTGGGATGAAATCGTTTATCCAATGGACCAGTGAGGGAAAATCTGCACGTTTAGTCAGCGGTCCTTCTATTGAAGTAAAGGGAGAACGTTTGGTTGCCTTGGTTAGCTGGTTCATAAAAGAACATATGCATCGCCTGACACCGGTAGTGAGCACTCATGAATTGCGTGATTTGATGGCACAATATTCGGACTTACCAGTGATGCACCGTCTTCAGTTAAGGCGTTTGTCCCATGATTTGGAAGTTTATAATGGGGAAAGGCAACCAAACTTTGCCTTTGCAACTGATTGGAGAAGCCATTTTTCTCAGTGGCCTGTTTTTTGTTTTGTGATTGATTCTTATTGGTGCATAAGAGCCTCGACTAGTTATGAAATGGCTTTAGCCGGTTATGTTGAGGACGATATGGCAAATTGGGGCTGGTGGCATCGCCTGACTGCCAGTAAATTGGGTAAGCCAAAGTTTAATCCTGACTCAAGCCGTTATTCCCTGAGAGGTCCTTATAGTGAAGATTATTATTCCATGCAAATGAGTCAGTTTTTGTCTGACACCAAACATTTAAGGGAGGCAAAAGACGAACGTTATTTATCATTGATAGATTTATTAAAGAGTAGCAATCGTTTTTTGGAGTTCTATCAGACAAATATTGAGAAAGCTCACCCAGTGAATAATTCATATGGTTTACCGATTCCTTTTTTTAGGCAAGATGGCACCTTACTCTGGATGCTGGAAGTGAACTCAATTATTCCCAATACAGATAATTTCCGTCTGATTGCCTGGATTCCGCTTACGCAAGATTCAGCGGAATATCAAGGTGAATTGCAAAATAGAGTTGATACCGGAAAGCTCTATTCGCAAAAGGCTTACTTTATCGAAGATTTTGCTCAGAACTTCTCAGTTAACCAACGTTTTGCTTTTGGGCTGGATTAATGTTTTTATTAATAGCTTTTCAAGGAAAAGCATTAGGGCAAGATAGAAATGTCCTGTTTCTGGTAAAATTCATGGCATGACCACATTTTGCGATACGCATGCACATATTGATTTCGAAGCCTTCGATGAAGACCGCGACCAAATTATTGAGCGGGCAAAGGCTGCCGGGCTTGAATTTATCATCAACATTGGGATAAATTTTGAAGGAAGTTCGCGTTCTTTCTTTCTCCCCCAACAGTATCCGGGCTATGTTTACCTCGCGATCGGGATTCACCCCAACGATTCCATGGATTACGAGCCTTCCGTGCTGCTTAAATTAAGCGAGCTGGCGAAAAAGCCGGAGGTCGTCGCAATCGGGGAAATTGGACTGGATTATTATCGTGATTATGCCACACCAGAGCAACAAAAAATCGCCCTGGAAGCTCAGCTGGAGCTTGCCGAAAGTCTCGATAAGCCGATAGTGATTCATGAGCGCAATTCCGCCCACGAACTGGTCCCAATTTTGCTTGATTGGCAGCAAAGTTTGCCCTCCGGCTCAAAACTTAAGCAGAATCCGGGCGTTATGCATTCTTACAGTGCTGATTTAAGGTACGTCGAAGCGCTTTTGGCTTCTAATTTTTGTTTTGGCATTGGGGGACCGCTTACCTATCCGAAGGCGGAAGAAAAAAGAGCCTTGGTCGCCACTTTGCCGATGGATAACATGCTGCTCGAAACCGATTGCCCCTTCCTTGCTCCTCAGCAGCAACGGGGAAGACGCAACGAACCGGCTTATATCCCTTGGATTGCTGAAAAAATTGCCGAATTGCGTCAGATTCCGATTGAAGAAGTGGGGCAGAAGTTAACCCAAAATGCAAAAAGGCTCTTCAACTTGTAAGCTGATGAGCCTCTTCGATAGCAAAAATAGCAAAGGGGAAAATCTATTGCTATTCTTTTGCCCGTTTGAAATCCACAAAGCGATAACCGACACCTCGTTCGGTCAGGATATATTTTGGGTTGGCAGGATCGACTTCTAACTTTTTCCGCAAATAATTGATATACAGGCGGACATAATGAGGCTCATTTTCGTACTCATAACCCCAAACCTTGTTTAGGATTTGGTCGTGGGTCAAAACCCAGCCGGCATTTTGGACAAGATGATAGAGCAAGCGGTATTCGGTCGGGCGCAGTTGAACCAATTGGCCTTCAACCCAAACCTCGTGCTTGTCAAAGTCGATCGTCAGGCGGTTGTCAACCACAATTTTGCCGGACTCTTCATCTTTAACAAAATCGCCACGGCGCAAAACGGCTTTGATTCGACTGCTCAATTCTTTTGGACTAAATGGTTTGGTAACATAGTCATCGGCACCGAGCTCCAGTCCTTTGATAATATCCTCAGATTCACCTTTTGCGGTCAACATAATTACCGGCGTTCCACCAATTTGGCGAATCATTTTCAAAACGGTGAAGCCGTCCATATCCGGCATCATGACATCGAGCAAGACTAAATCCGGCAAACTGGTTCGCAGTTTATCCATAGCCTGGTTGCCGTTATAGGCTTCGATAACCTCAAAACCGTCTTGTTCGAGGTTCAAATGGACAATTTTCGCTAAACCTTTTTCATCATCAACAACCAGGATTTTTCTTTTTTCCATATTCTCTCCTATGATATTTCAACCAAAATGACACTGATATTATCCGGTCCACCGGCTTTGTTGGCAAGTTCGCATAAGTGATTTGCTTTTTCATCGAGGCTCTTTGCCGAGGAGACTTCGTCAAAAATTTTCTTTTCGTCCAGGACACCCCAAAGTCCATCGGAACAAATAATCAAGCGGCTGACCTCCTCTAGTTCACGAAAGCCAAAATCGGATTTGAAATGATCTGTCTGACCGAGAGCGCGGTAGAGCACGCTTTTTTGTGGATGGATTTCTGCCTCTTTGGCACTAATTTGGCCAAGGTCAACCAGGCGTTGTACTAAAGAATGATCGTTGGTCAGTGCTTCGCCCTCTCCGTCAAGATTCAGGAGATAAAGACGAGAATCACCAACATGTGCCCAATAGAGCATCCGGTCAATCACCAAAGCGAGCGTTAGTGTGCTGCCGCCACCGTTGACTTCATCGACCACAGCTTTTTGAGCCATATCGAAGGCTTCAGTTAATAATTTTTGGACTTCTTCGGTAGTGGGAATTTCACTGTTTTGGGATTGCAAAAGAGAAACCAAATGAGCATTGACTTGCTGAATCGCTATCGAGCTTGCCATTTCACCGTTCAAATGACCGCCCATGCCGTCGGCGACGATAAAGAGCCCCATCCGTTTTATGTCATCCCGGAAACCTTGCTCCCAAACCAAGGATGAAGCAGCATCTTCCATATTCAAGCGCGTTTTGCCTACCGATTGGGCTAAAGCTGCCTGGATTGTGATTGCTTTGTCGGTCCCCAAACTTTTATTTTTGTGTTTGCTGCCATTTGTTTTGTTTCTTCTAAATATACTCATATTTTGTCGCCTTAGATATATAATTAAGCTTCAGGTGTGCTCAAAGTTAACACCTGCAAAAAGTCTTCTGCTGCCCAACCCGAACGGCTTTTGTCTAACAAAGCCTCACAATGCCACCAAGTGTAGCCATCTTTGGCGATTGGACCATCAATAATCTTAAAGGCTTCATCATCCATTGCCAAAAAATTGATTTCGCCTGAGGTTCCGGCTTCAGCTCGCATGCGCAAACCCAAACCTTGCGTCCCGGTTACCTTGACATAACGCCCAACCGCAACCATATCTGGCGGCAAAATGGAGACGTCCGAAGGCGTTGGACTTGCCATAACTGAAGTTGGGGGTAAGGTTGGTGTTTCTGTCGGTGCCGGTAAGAGCGTAATTTGAAATTGCGGAGTAGTTTCGAGCGCTTTTTGAGCGCCTGCTTGAAAACGAAAAACTAAAAATGCCAAACCAATCAAGGCTCCGGCGAAAAGAAATGCACCGATGATGCTGAGGGGATGGATTTTTATCCGATTTTGGTCCATGCTTATTTTTTCTTATCCTGCTTCTTCCAGAAGAGGTCAAACTCTCTGAATAGTTCACCGCTTTTTTCAAAATGGGGCATACCCTTCGTGCTGCGGCTGCGCCAGGCTTTCCAATTAGCATGTTCTCTTACCAGTTGTGGAAGCATATCAAAACTTTTTTCAATCTCGTTGTCATAAATAACCAAGACCGGTTGAGTGATTTTTTCATAAACTATCGTGCGAATATCCGGAGTGGTCAGCTTGCCGCTTGCAAAGACCATTGGTGCGAAATGGGCACCTGGCTGATGGGCGGAAGTGTAAGCTAACTCGATTAGATCGGTCGGCACATTATAAGTAAAACGATCGCGATAATAGTCTGCGACTTCCGACCGGCTTGCTATGATGTCGTAAAGCGGCAGGCTCCAGAGAGGTACCCTGAGGTAAGACAGGAAAAATTCCTGCCATTTTTTGCGAAAAGAATTCGTTGTCAAAACTGTTGGTTGGGGCATCGCAAAACCTGTCGGATTAATCATCACCAGAGATTTTATCCAGTTTGGATCTGCCAAAGCCGCTGCCCCGGCAAACTCACTGGCATTTCCGAGAGTGAGGACGTGACAAGGCTTGCCGATTTGGTTTTTGATAAAGTCTGTAATGGCTTCCTGATACATCGAAGGGCGATAGGGTCTGTCAGTTTTTTCAGAACGCCCAAAGCCGGGCAAATCAATTGCGTAAACCGGACGGCTGTTGCCAAAAGCCTCAAAAATTGGCAAAATGTCAAACAAACCGGCGAACATATGCAAACCATGAACGAGCAAAAGCGGCGTTTGCTTACCGCTTCCTTTTTGATAAAAGTTGATCTTACCGGCAGTGGGGGAAGGGTAGGTATGTTGTTCGGCATCGACAATAATATTCAACTTGGCATGATGGTCAATATAGCGCCTGCTATACAAAATCCAGCCAAGCTTGGCTGCTGCCACAGCACCTAAGGTGCCCAGCAAAACCCCGGCTAATGTTCGATTTTCCTTTTTCTCCATCATCAACCTTCTTTCAACTTATTCCGTCTCCTAATTATAGCGGAAAAATATGGCATCCTGCATTCTTTAGTACAGTAAAATTTTTCGATGAAGAGGGAGCTGACCACTGTTCCCCGGCTTACAACTATACATTTCTTGCTTCAATTGCCTCACAGCGGTATATTTATCCGCATAAAGAAAAAATAATAGCAAAAACGAGAAAAAATGTTCAATCAAGCAAACTCCGAAGTCTATATCCCTGATGGCAGCCAGCCTGCTTTGGCTTTAAGCCGCACCAGCCACCTTTGCGTCGCTGCTCATCAGGACGATATCGAAATCATGGCAGCTGATGGCATCCTCAAATGCTACGACAAAGAAAATCTCCATTTCACCGGTTGCGTCGTTACCGACGGCCACGGATCGCCCCGGGCTGGCATTTTTGCCGAAGTAAGCGATGACGAAATGGCGCAAATTCGGATTGAAGAACAAAAAGAAGCTGCCCGAATCGGCAAATATTCTGCCTTGGTCCAGTTGGGCTACCCCAGCGCTGAGGTCAAAAAAGCGGACAATCAAAAGCTCAAGGATGACCTGAAGAATTTGATTCGCCAAAGCCAACCTCAGGTGCTCTACACCCATAACCTTGCCGATAAGCACAATACCCATCTCGCGGTTCTGCTGCGCCTGATCGAGGCTCTGCGCGAGCTTGAGCCCTGCGAATTGCCCGAGCAGCTGATTGGCTGTGAGGTCTGGCGCAATCTGGATTGGCTCCTGGACGATAAAAAAGTGATTATGGATCTCTCTGCCCACAAAGATTTGCAAGCCAGGCTGGTCGAAGTTTTTGTTTCTCAAGTTCAGGGCGGCAAAAATTACACCGATGCCGTTTTGGGTCGTCGGGCTGCCAACGCCACCTTCTTCGCATCCCATGCCACCGATAATGCCAGCGGTCTGACTTTTGGCATGGACCTGACCCCTCTCATGCACGATAAGAGCCTCAGCCCGCAAGCCTATGTTTTGAGTTTAATTGCCGATTTCGAAAAAAGTGTAAAAGACAATTTGAAGGCTATACAATAATTTCCTTTCGGATAAGAAATAGCTATAATGTTGATTAGTAATACATTTTTGAGAAAGGAAAAATCATGAATTTATCTGCACCTAAAAAAATCGTCTTTATCATCGCTGTTGTGCTCTTCATTTTGGCTGTTATTGCCAATTTTGTCCCTGCAATCGCGGTTATTAACCCATGGGCTTGGATTATTGCCTTCGTCCTTTTGGCTGCCGGCAACCTGCTCAGCAACCTCTAAAACTTAATGATTTAGACAAACAAAGAACCGGTTTTATGCCGGTTCTTTTGTTTAAAGTCCTGCTCAACAACATGTACGGACAGGCTCTATAGCACCCGATGCGAAGCGAGTGGTGTTATGTCTGTCCGCCAATGCCAATCTAATCAAATCCTCCTCGGACAGAGACAAGCCCTGTCCGTACGGAAAAATCCCAATGCTTATTTAATCGTTGTCAAATAATAAGGCAAGCCCATCTGATCCAACTGGTCTTGTTGTTCTTCAAACCAATCCAGATGCCCTTCCTCTTGTGCCAAAATATCTTCCAAAACCTGTTTTGTGCCGCTGTCCTTCTCGGCAATCATCACCTGAACAGCCTCGTTATAGCTCGCGACTGCACCGGATTCGAGAATATTGTCGTTCTCGAGTATGCTTGGCAGATCCTTGCCAATCAAAATCTTGTCCAGCTGAGAAACGCAAGGTTCGCCTTCCAGGAACAAAATTCGCTCAATCAGCGTTTCGGCGTGTTTCATTTCGTCAATCGCCGTCTGCTTTTCGCGCTTGCTAAAAACCGCATAACCCCAGTCCTCCGCCATTTCAGCGTGAACCATATATTGGTTGATTGCTGTCAGCTCTTCGCGCAACAACTTGTTTAATGCATCAATAACTTTTTCACTCGATTTCATCTTAGCATCCTCAATTCTAATAGTCTATTGTGGGAGAGTTTTTTCTAGGCGAAACCGCCCAAAAGAATTTACCTCTTCCGTAGCAGTCCCTAAATTATATCACACTCCCTTTCAATTACGGGAACATTGGTTAGCGGTCGGCTTATTCCTTATTACGTTTTCTAAACAACATAACGATAAACCAGATGAAAGCAATTAGCATGGCGGCGAGGGTAGCGAAAAATTGTATTTCATAGATGCCGTTCATGTATGCCGCTTTCATGTTAAGGGGCCAGCCAATCATATCAAGCGGGATGCCAACAAGCGGAGAAAAAGTCTCCCCTTTGCCTGCGATGGCGCGTTGGGCAATGCCTGCCAGGGAAAAGACTAAACCAATCAGCAGATAAGCGATGATGATAAACCAAATCACTTTTCCAAATGTCAATTTTTTCTTCATAAGAGCCTCCGTTATTT
>CAYVOY010000005.1:20137-21115 GCA_964453395.1 uncultured Anaerolineaceae bacterium | reverse complement strand
AGTTTAACCTGATTGATACGCCAGGGCATGTCGACTTTAGCTATGAAGTCAGCCGGGCGCTTTATGCCTGTGAAGGTGCTGTCTTGGTGATTGACGCGACGCAAGGAATCGAGGCGCAAACACTGGCGAACCTCTACCTCGCTCTGGATGCGAATTTGGTGATTATTCCGGTTTTGAACAAAGTTGATTTGCAATCTGCTCAAACGGAAGAGGTAACCCGCGATTTAGTGCAGCTGCTTGGGGTTGATGAGAGCGAGATTATTCCGATCAGCGCTAAAACGGGTTTGAATGTCGATAAGGTTTTGCAAGAAATTGCCGAGCGTGTTCCTGCACCCAAGGCTGATAAGGAAAGCCCTTTACGTGCTTTGGTTTTCGATTCGCATTACGATGCTTATAAGGGCGTGATTGCTTATATTCGCGTTTTCGATGGAAAATTGAATTCAAACGACAAGCTTTTGATGATGGCAACCGGTGCAAAATTGGAACCGGTTGAAATTGGCGTTTTTTCTCCCGGTATGAAACCAGTCCAACTCTTGGAAGCCGGCGATGTCGGCTATGTTGCCACGGGTTTTAAGACGGTTTCGGAATGTCGGGTTGGCGATACGATTACAACGGCAGCCAAAGCGGCTGAAAAGGCTCTCCCCGGTTATCAAAAAGCGAAACCGATGGTTTTTGCCGGTGTCTATCCGGTTGAAGGCGAAGATTATGGCGATTTGAAGGAAGCTCTCGAAAAGTTGCAGTTGAACGATGCGGCTTTGACCTTTGAGCCCGAGTCTTCGGAAGCGCTGAATTTCGGTTTTCGTTGCGGCTTTTTGGGGCTTTTCCATATGGAAATTATCCAAGAGCGAATTGAACGCGAATATGATTTGGACGTAGTTTTTACCGCCCCCTCGGTTGAATATAAAGTCGATTTAAAAAACGACACAACAATTATTATTGATTCCCCGGCAGATTTACCCGATGAGGGTGAGATTGTCG
>CAYVOY010000005.1:17292-20127 GCA_964453395.1 uncultured Anaerolineaceae bacterium | reverse complement strand
CGAACCCTGGATGGAGCTGGAAATCTTCACCCCGACCGATTATTACGGCGTGGTGATGGACTTGGTCAAGAAACGTCGTGGTGTTTACGTAAATCAGGAGTATCCGGCAGTTAATCGAGTGCAATTGAATTTCGAAATTCCGCTCTCTGAAATTATCATTGATTTCTTTGACATGCTTAAATCCAGCACGCGTGGTTATGCCTCGATGGATTACAAGTTCATTGAATACAGGGCAGGTGATTTGGTCAAATTGCAAATTTTGGTCAACGAAGAACCAGTTGATGCTTTGACGGCAATTGTGCATAAGCAAGATGCCTTCCACAAGGGACAGGCTTTGGTTAGCAAATTGAAAGAAATTATTCCCAGCCAAATGTTCGTCATTCCGATTCAGGCCTATGCTCAGGGTCGGGTTATTTCGCGGGCAAACGTCAAAGCGATGCGGAAAGATGTTTTGGCAAAATGTTATGGCGGTGATATTACCCGAAAGAAGAAATTGCTCGAAAAGCAAAAGAAGGGTAAGAAACGCATGAAAATGGTTGGGAATGTCCAATTGCCGCAAGAGGCTTTTATGGCAATCCTGCGATTGGAGAAGTAATGGTTGAGGCTGAAAAACCGAAGGGAACTAATAAACTCATTAGTATAGGCTTGCCATTGGTGATAACTGCATTGGCTGTCTGGTTGGTTTTGAGACAAATCAATTTTCAAGATTTGGACAATGCTTTGCAACAAGTTTCGGGTTCTTCTTTTCTGCTGCTTGTCCTTTTTTATACCTTAGGTTCCGTTTTTCGGGCAGTCACTTGTTGGATTATACTGGGAGGGAAGGTGAGTTTTATGAGCACCTTCTGGGGGATGAACCTGGGTTATTTACTGAACAATATCATGCCTTTGCGATTGGGTGAATTTGGCAGAGCAGCCTTTATTTCGGAAAATGAAAAAGGAAAAATCGGATTTTTCGAGGTGCTTGCGGCTGTCGTTGCTGAGCGTTTATTAGACCTGTTGGTTGGTTTTAGTTTCTTGATTTTTTGTTTGCTGTTTTTGGTTAAGGACGATTCCTTAAAACAACTTGCCGCGGTTGGTACGGTCGTTTTAGTAATTGCAATTATTTTTATTTTTTACGCAACGAGGAATCAGGCTAAGGTGATTTCCTGGCTGCATGGCATCTTTCCGAATTCAAAATTTATGCAGGAAAAAATTGTACCTGCGATTGAAAAGCTGCTGAACGGTTTTCAGTTTTTTGTTAAGCCGGGGCGCTTTATTTTGTCTTTTGGGATCCTGGCTTTTAGCTGGACATTCTCTATGTTTGAATATGGACTTTTACAAAATATTATGCTTCCAACTTCTGAGTGGTGGTGGCCGGTTTTGGTTATTCCAGCCAGTGCATTTGCAAATGCGCTACCGGCGGCACCGGCAGGCCTGGGCGTTTATGAAGCCGGTGCGGTTGGGGCTTATGCATTGGTCGGTGTCGCGAAAGCCCCGGCATTGGCAATGGCTCTGATTACTCACGCTGTGCAGATTATTATCCCTTCGCTTTTAGGAGTGGTTGCATTGATGCTTTCTTCCCAAAGTTTAGGCAGTTTGATTAATCGAGCTACTAACTTAAGACAGAAAAAGGATGATGAGCAATGAAAATCTTAATATCCTCGACTTATTTTTACCCCTATAGCTCCGGTTTGTCTGTGTATGCCCTTAGGTTGATGGAGGGTTTGGCTGATTTGGGGCATGAAGTAGTTGTATTGACTTCTCAATATAAAAAAGAGCTCGGGCTATCTGAAAGATTTGGGAAAGCTCTAATAGTTCGTGTACCGGTTGCTGCAAAAATCTCAAAAGGGGTTTTGATGCCCTCTTTGTCAAAAGTTGCTGAACAATTGATCGATTGGGCAGATGTGGTCAATATTCATTTGCCACAATTTGAGGGAATTCTCATAAGCCGAATTGCCAAAAAGAAGGGCAAGCCGGTTTTGGCTACTTACCATTGTGATTTGGTGATGAAGGGTGCTTTGAATAAAATTGCCGGTTCGGTTACGACAATGCTTGGCAAAGAAGTATTAAAGAACGCTAATTTAATTGTCCAAAACTCACTGGATTATGCTGAAAACTCACCGGTATTAATGCGCTATTTGGGGAAAATTGTTGAAGTCCCAACGCCAATAAAAGTTCAAACACTTCCCAGGAAAAACGCTGAGGCTTTTAGACATAAGTTTGGGATTAAAAAGAACGAGAAAGTAATCGGTTTAGCGGGCAGGGTTGCGACCGAAAAAGGCTTTGAATACTTGGTAATGGCAATGCCCGCTATTTTAGCAGCCTATCCTCAAGCTCGCGTAATTCATGCCGGATCCTGGAAGTCAGTTGTCGGAGAAGAAAAGTATCAAAAGCTTATCGAGAGATTTATTCATCCGCTTGGTGATAAATGGGAGGCTTTGGGCTATTTGAATGATGAGGATTTCGAGGCTTTCTTTGCAGCATGTGATGTTTTGGTTTTTTCCAGTTTGAATGCAACGGAATCTTTCGGAATTGTTCAAATTGAAGCAATGGCTCAGGGTACGCCGGTTGTCGCTTCGGATTTACCCGGAGTGCGGCAACCTGTTTTGCAAACGGGATTAGGCAAACTTGTCCCCTTGCGTGATTCTGATGCAATTGCTCAGGCTGTTATCGAAATCCTGAATAAAGGTGAAGAGGCGCGTTTCGTTCCAAGCGATTATTTGGTGAAATTTCAACAAGCCGAAGTTGCCAAACATTATGAATCTTTAATTTCCTTGCTGGTGAATAATGCCTGAGTTAACGGATAAAGATATCGAGCGGATTTGTTCCGACCAGCTTTTCCATTTGCCATATTTC
>CAYVOY010000005.1:0-17192 GCA_964453395.1 uncultured Anaerolineaceae bacterium | reverse complement strand
CGGGTTTTGAAGCCGGGAGCTAAGTTTTATTTCGCCGTGCCAAATCGCCATTTTGTAACCGACTTGTGGGGGATGGAAGTTTTGAGCAAGATGGGCTTGCGCTCTTTGGCCTTGGAATATTCGAAATTATTTAATAAAATTGCACGGCATGTCAATTTGGACCCTCCGGAAGTTTGGCTGCCTCGCTTAAAACAAGCCGGCTTTGAGGATGTGGAATATTTTCATTATTTTCCAAAAGAAGCCATGCGAAAATTGGAAAGAGGGCATGCCGCCGGGCTGCCAAACTTGCTCTTGAAGAAAACAATAGGAGATTGGGTTCTGTTTAAAGATAAAGACAATCCATTTATCCCCTTTAATGAAGTCAAAAAATTGGTTGCAAACCCATATGACGAAGAGGGTTGCTGCACATTTTATATTGCAAAGAGGGCTGAATGAGATTCCTTCGAAAAACCGCCTACTACCTATGGTCAATTTTAGAATTATTGGTTGGGGTTAAAAACTGGAAAGAACTATTTGCGATTTTTCTTGGCAAACCATTTGTGGGAATCAAGTGGCTGGAGTTGCGCAGGAAAAACTTGAAAATTGGCGTTGGCAGCAAGATGGAAGCTTGGTCTGTCAAAGAAACTTTGATTGATCGACTGTATGAAAAGTATGGCACAGCAATTCAGCCGGGCTGGGTGGTTGTGGACATCGGGGCGGCAATCGGTGAATTTACGGTCGAAGCTGCTTTGGCCGGTGCGAGGGTACATGCTTTTGAACCGAACCCTGGTTCGATTAATATTTTGCGTCAAAATCTTCGGGCGAATGGCCTGAATGGGGTCGAAACCTATAATGTGGGGGTTTGGAACCACTCCGGTGAAATCCCGCTGCATTTTTATAATGACGAACCTTTGCAAGCTGCCAGTGGGAACCGCTCAGACGCGGAAGCGGAGGATATCAAATCTACCAGTATTGGGGTGATTTCGCTGACTGAGCTGCTTGAAAAAGTGGGCGAACCAATTAATCTGCTCAAACTCGATTGTGAAGGGGCGGAATATGAAATCTTGCTCGATCAAGCGCCTGAAGTATTTGAGAAGATTGAGCGGATAGTCATGGAATATCACGATTTACCGGATGGGCGGAATTATCAATTGTTGGTGGATGAGTTTACAAAACAAGGCTATCAGACCAAACGTCATGAAAACGTGGTGCATCCCGAACTGGGTTATCTGTACGCCGAAAGGGCGGTTAATTCAAGCCTTTGATTAACGGCTAAAATTAGGCAATGGAACGGCAAAACAATTTGGAGGATAACCCTACCGTTTTGGAGGCATTGCGTAACTGGCTGTGCTTGGCTGTGCAGACGGAAAGGGAGAGTGAGCCTCAGCAAAGCGCAAAGGGGGGCAAGAAGCACTTGCTATGGCTTGCGCTGGCTCTTTTTATCCTCGGGCAATTGATGATTGAATTTGGCCGACAGGCTTCGCTTGTTTTGGCTGTATTGTTTTTTGCCGGTGGTTTTATTTTGGCTGCTTTTTCTTTAAGAAATCGGGAGAAACCAAACCAAGATACCGATGAGGCCATTCCAAATGAAACTGAAGAAGAAGTTTCATTTTCAGTAAAAACAGGCTGGCTTATTTTGGGCTTAGCCCTTGCGATTCTTGGGGGATGGAATTATCGAAACGGAACATTCACTTTATTGGCAGTTTTGCTGTGGCTTGGCAGTATTGCTTCGGTTTTTTACGCTTTTTACCAAAAAAGGACGAAGGTCAGACAGTCGTTTAGATCCAGTCTGCAGAAACTCTTTTCCAACCGCAAGAGAATGCTGGCATTGCTTTTCTTAATTGTGGTCGTTTTGGCTTTTCAGTTGGGCGGTTTGAAAAATGTGCCGTCTGAAATGATCAGCTCTCAGGTTGAAGCTTATTACACTTTCGATGGCATATTATCGGGGGAGACTTCGCTGTGGTTCCCACGGAATGTCGTCAGCGAACCGCTTGGCTATTATTGGGGGGCGCTGATTAATTTGTTTGCAGGCAAGCCAATCTCTTTTACCGGTTTGAAATTAGCCTATGCTTTGGCTGGTTTGGTCGCAGTGTTTTTCATCTATAAACTTGGACGTTTGCTCTTTGATGAGCGAAGTGGCTATTTGAGCGCCTTGCTTTTTGGCATCGGCTTTTGGCCGATTTTGCAAGTAAGAGCACTTTTGGGTTATGGCTTGGTTTTGGCAATCTTTATTCCGGCCACTTATTTTTTGATTAAATCGTTCAAGGAAGATGATTTTAATTCCATGTTGATTGCTACGGTTCTGACCTCATTAGGCTTGCTGACGAATAAGATCTTTATTTTTGCGGTTCTGGCAAATATCTTGGTGACGATTGTGTTTACGATTAAAAAAGCGAGGGAAAGGCTGCGGACTGAGTTGGCGTTGCGCATAGCCACAAGCATTATATTGGGAGTGGTTGTTGCCCTGCCCTTGGTTTTTATTATCATCGCCAACCCTGCGGGCTGGATTGCACCGATTGTCAACCAACTTTCAACTGAATTTAGCACCTATTCTGCCAGCAAGGGCGTGGTCTTTTTTAGCAATTTGCTTGCTTCTTTGGGGATGGTGAATTGGTCGAACAATAGCAGTTGGGTAGATGGAATTGCGGACAGGGGAGCACTGGATTGGCTTAGTGCTGTTTTTTTCTTGTTTGGTTTAGCAATTTTGATCTTCAAAGATTTTCGCAATAATCGCAGTCAAGCGATTGCTCTTCTTCTGATTTTCCTGGTGATGCTGATGCCTTCGGTTTTGTCTTTCTCACAACCGCAAGAAAATCCTTCGCTTAGTCGTGCTTTGGGAGCAGCCTTGCCAGTTTTTCTGATTGCGGGTCGAGGCTTTGGCTTTGCGCTTGAGCAACTGCCTGAAAATCCAACCAAAAAAGCTAATAATCGGCGATTTTTTGTCTTTCTGCTTTTTGCGGCTATTGCGATTTTCAATAATTACCAGTTAATCAATCGGGTTTATGCCGAAAATTATCAACGCTCAGCTTGGAATGCCAGTGAAATGGCTTCTGTCTTGAATGATAATATGGCAGGCAGGGAGGGCAATCTTCAGCCCTACCTGGTTGGCTATCCCTATTGGGTGGATGCACGGGCGGTGGCGATAAGCATGGGCAAGCCCGAGCTGAATCTTTCAATCTTGCCCGAAGCTTTAGGGCAAACAATCAACCTCAACGCTAATAAAATTTTTCTGCTGCATCCGGAAGATGAAAGTAGTTTGAATCAGTTACAATCGCTTTATCCACAGGGTTTTGGCAATCTTTTTGCCAGCCGTGAGGCGGATAAGGATTTTTATGTCTTTATTGTGAGTCAATAATTTATGGAAAATAAGATGAAAAACGGAACGAAAAACAATCTAAGTCGAGCACTAATCACGGTTTTTATTCTGGCGGTAATCCTGGTTGCCGGTGGATATTTTAGGTTTTTGAACGTTAATTGGGACGAAAGTTATCATTTGCACCCGGATGAACGCTATTTGTCGATGGTTCTGAACAGTATGCAACCGGTTGATAGCGTGAGCGAATATTTTGACACTCAAAATTCAAGCTTAAACCCGAACACGCATGGCTACACTTTTTTTGTTTACGGCACATTCCCGCTTTTTATCATTCGCTATGTTGGGGAAATCATCGGGCAGACCGGTTATGACCCAATAACGCTGGTTGGCAGGACGCTTTCGGCTATTTTTGATTTGCTGACGGTTGTTTTGGTTTTTCTGATTGCCTTCAAGCTTTACAATGAACGGGTCGGATTGATTGCGGCGGCATTATATGCCTTTGCGGTTTTGCCGATTCAACAATCGCATTTCATGACCGTGGACACTTTTACCAATACCTTTGGAATGTTGACCGTTTTGGCGGCTGTGATCATCCTCAAAAAGCCTCACCTACCGAGAGATGACGGACAATCAAAATCTTTTAAGCGCCTTTGGCAGATGCTTTGGCCTTATTTGTTTTTCGGCTTAGCTCTCGGAATGGCAACCGCTTCGAAAATTAATGCCGTTTCTTTGGCGGTTTTGTTGCCTTTGGTTGAAGTTGTGCGCTATTTCCAAACCGAAAATCGCGAAGAAAATGTCAATTTGACCAGTGTAATCCTGTTGGTTTTGCTTGCAGCTGTGATGAGCTTTTTGACTTTCAGATTGCTTCAGCCTTATGCCTTCGAGGGACCAGGCTTCATAAGTTTTTCGCTCAATCCTGACTGGTGGAATGGGATGCAGTCTTTGCGCATGCAAAGTACCGGCAATGTCGATTTTCCTCCGGCCTTGCAATGGGCGCGGCGACCGGCGAGCTTTTCGATTACCAATTTGCTCGTCTGGGGTGTTGGTTTGGCTTGGGGGATCAGCTCGGTTTTTGCCTGGATTGGGATGGCTTGGCAAAGCATCAAAGGGCGTGAATGGTCCAATTTGCCGCTGCTGATTTGGAGTTTACTCTATTTCATCTGGCAGGGCTTGGCGTGGGTTTCAGCAATGCGATATTTGCTTTTGCTCTACCCGGTTATGGCAATCGTTACAGCCTGGGCTTTTGACCGATTGATTCAAAATGAGTCAGGTTTTAGGATTAAGAACTTCAAGATATCCCAAAAAGTGGTCCGCACTTTTGGCTTTATCCTTAGCGCTGTGGTTTTGCTTGGAAGCGCAGCCTGGGCATTTGCTTTCACTCGAATCTATAGCCGACCGGTTACGCGTTTGCAGGCAACGGATTGGATTTATGAGAACATTGAAGGACCAATCAATCTCGTTTTTGAAAAGGATGGAGTGGAAAGCAGCTTCCCGATTCAATATCGGGCTAACCATGTTTTGAACAGCGATGAAAGTTACGTTTCCCTTTATCAGGCGAAAGCGGATGGCAAGCTTATTGATTTGACTTACCCGACAATTCAAAACCTGTCACCAACAGACTCACTGAAATTTGAACTTCGGATTATCGATGCGGAAAACGGAGAGCTGTTTGGCGGAAATCCATTTTCAGTGGGAACTTCAATAGACAATGATGGTATCAAATTGCCGGTGCTTACTTTGCAATTCATGCCGGAGCTCGCGTTGGAGGCTGGCAAGCTTTATCGCTTTGAGCTGAAACTGCTCAGTCCGGAGGCAAGAGCGCATCTAAGCGGTGTGCCAGAGATGAATTTCGTTTATGAGGACGGATCGGTTCGACAAGAGGAATTGCCTCGAATTACTGAGGAAATTACTAACGAACATGCTTATAACATGCGGGCAACGGTACAACCTTTGGGTGAAATGAGGCGTGTGGAAATTCCCTGGCTGGTGGATGCGAGCCAAACTGATTCAATAAAACAGTTGCAATTAACTTTGAGCCTAAACAAGCCAGAAGGGCCAGAACTGCGCATAGCCACAGTGGCTGGGAGCTTTCTTGGAGCAGGGGATGCGGACGGGAGCCGGCTTGTTTTTGACCTGGATCAGCCGATTGAGGTCAACGAAATTACCGAATTTGAGCTTAGCCTGGCAATGCCTGAAGGTGAGGGTCAAATCGCCATAAAGCAAGGCGGGATTGCTTTGGAGAGCAGCTGGGATGATGGCTTGCCGCTCAGCCGGGCTTCTTTGCAGCCTTACAGTAACGAAGCCGGAATTTATCGCCCGGATTTGAATTTTGAAATGTATTGGCCTGACGATGAGAGCAAGGTTCAGCGCTTTTATTCAATCTTAAATCAGACGGATACGATTGTGATGAGCTCAAACCGTCAGTTTGGAACGATTCCCCGCGTTCCAGAGCGCTATCCATTGAGCACAACTTTTTATCGCGAGCTCTTGGCTTGTCAAGAGGGTCAGGACACATTGGACTGTTACTATCAAGCCAAAGGTGGCGAAAAGGGGAATTTGGGCTTCGATTTGGCGGCGGTTTTCACTTCTTACCCGAACCTTGGGAGTTTGGAATTTAACGACCAATATGCTGAAGAAGCTTTTTCAGTTTATGACCATCCTAAAGTTTTGGTTTTTAGAAAAAATGCCGATTATGACAGCAACAAAGTTTGGGAAACCCTCAACTCGGTTGACGTTAGCAAGGCGATATTTTTAACACCAAAACAAGCGGATGATTACAAGGCCGATGATGCAAATAAAGAGAACCTCTTATTGCTTGATGAAACTGAGCTGGAGGTGCAACAAGCAGGCGGCACATGGTCGGAGCTTTTTAACCGTGAATCACTTCTGAATAAGCATCCCTGGCTGGCAGTGGCAGCCTTTTATCTGCTGTTTTTGGTATTGGGCTTGATTGTTTTCCCAATTGTCAGACTGGCTTTACACGGTTTGAAAGATCGCGGTTATGGTTTTGCCCGAATTATCGGTCTCTTGATTTTTGTGTTAATTGCCTTTAATTTAGGCTCAATGAAGGTTGCTGTGAGCCGTGGCTTGTTATGGCTTGTTTTGGCTGGAATCTTGCTTGTCTCCGGAATTACTGCCTGGTTTACGCGTGAGGGCTTGAAGGAAGACTTTAAGGAGCATTGGAAACAATTTTTGATTGAAGAAGTTGTCTTCCTGGTAGCCTTTGCCTTTTTCTTGTGGATTCGTTACCAAAACCCTGACCTTTGGCATCCCTGGCGAGGCGGCGAAAAGCCGATGGATTTCAGCTATCTGAATGCTGTGATCAAAAGCGAAACTTTCCCGGCTTATGACCCTTGGTTTGCAGGTGGTTATATCAATTATTACTATTATGGTCAGGTGTTAGTCGGCTTGCCGATTAAGCTGCTCGGGATTGTACCTGCCGTTTCGTATAATATCCTCTTGTCCATTTGGTATGCCATGGTTGTGCTTGCCACGTTCAGCATTGCCTGGAACATCGGAAAAGCTGTTTTTGAAAAAAGTTCGGAAGATAAAGGGAAAGTTTTTGGACCAGCCTTTTGGGCAGGGATCGCTTCGGCAATTTTCCTTGCTCTGCTGGGGAATTTAGGTGAAATCACCGTCATTGCAAATGGATTGAAACTGCTCGGGGCTAGTGGAGCCAGTTTGGATGGTGCAAGTTTTGCTCAGAATTTGAGTTGGTTCTTCAAGGGAATTGGCTTATCCCTTCAGGGAAACGCTTTGCCGATTGGTGCAGGCACCTGGTATTGGAACCCGAGCCGGATGATTCCGGGCGAGCCGATTACTGAATTTCCATTTTTTACATTTTTGTATGCTGATTTTCATGCCCATTTAATTGCCATGCCGATTGTGTTGGCGTCGGTTGGCTGGTGTCTCTCCTTGATTATGGCAAAAAAGACGGAGGCTAAAGACTGGTTCAAAAAAATCGCTTTGCCGGTTTTGTTGACCGGAGCGGTTATCTTAGGCGCTTTGGCACCGACCAACACCTGGGATTCGATTACCTTTACAGCCCTGGCGATCGTGAGCTTGCTCTATGTCGGATTTCGCTATTTTCCCGAAGCCGAATGGCGGTTTTTACCTAAATGGATGCGAAAAATTGTCTATCCATTGTTTAGTGCAGGGCTACTGTTAGTTTTTAGCCGTTTGTTTTACTACAATTTCAACCGTTACTTCATGTCCGGTTACAGTGCGATTGGATATTGGGATGGGGTTAGAACGCCGCTGCCTTCCTATTTGATGCACTGGGGATTGATTTTGTTTGTTCTGGCTTGCTGGATGATTTGGGAAATTTATCAATGGATGGCAAAAACGCGACTGTCAGATTTAGATGGCTTGAAAAAGCATAAGAATTGGTTGTTTGCCATTTTGGGATTCGTTGTTATTGCGCTGATTGGTATGTTGATCCTCAAAATTTCGGTTGCGATTGTTGCGATTCCTTTGGCGGTTATGGCACTATTCTTGGTTTTGAGCACAGATGACGATGCTAAACGTTTAGCGTTTTTCATGATTGGCACCGGTTTGGTCTTGACGCTGGTGGTTGAGCTGGTTTATCTCAAAGGCGACATAGGCCGGATGAATGTGGTCTTCAAACTCTATCATCAAGCCTGGATGCTCCTAACGCTGCCATTGGGGGTGGCGGCGGTTACACTGTGGCGTGATTTGCCAGAATGGAAAACAGGCAAACGGGTAGTTTTCCATGCGGTCTTTAGCATTTTGGTTTTCAGTGCTTTGCTTTTCCCGGTTTTGGCCGGTAAGGATAAAATGACCGACCGGATGGATCGAGATGCCGTGCATACCCTGGATGGTATGAAGTATATGGAAACTTCCTGGTACACAGCGAATAATCAGTTGATGGATTTGAGCCAGGATTATCGGGCGATTCAATGGATGCAGGATAATGTGGAAGGCTCTCCGGTAATTCTTGAGGGGCAGGCTTATGAGTATTATTGGGGCAACCGTTATACAATTTACACAGGCTTGCCGGGAGTTGTTGGCTGGAACTATCATCAGCGCCAACAAAGGGCGATTTTGGGTAATAATGACGTCCAAAATCGGGTGGACGAAGTGAATGCTTTTTATAACAGTCAGGACCCGAACTTCGTTAGCGAGTTTTTAGCCAAATATAAAGTTTCCTACATTGTGGTTGGGCAACAAGAGAAAGCCTTCTATTCACCCGAAGGTTTGGCGAAATTCGAGGAATTTGATGGCATTCTTTGGGAAAAGGTCTACAATGAAGCTGACACCACAATTTATAAGGTGAAGTGATGATTGATTTCTTGAAATGGTTTTTGCTTTTGGAAGTGGTCGGTTTGATTAGCCTGCCTCTGACATGGTCGGTTTTTCAAAAATTGCGTTCAAGGGGAATTTATCTTGCCAAAGCACTCGGGCTGCTCTTATGGGCATTCTTGTTTTGGTGGTTGACGACCATCGGCTTGCTGAAAAACGACACAGCTTCTGCAATTACCGTTTTATTCATTTTGCTTGCGGTTAACTTGCTATTCTTGCGAAAAATTGGTTTTGCGAAATTGAAGGACTGGCTAAAAGAAAACCTTAAACTGATTCTGACAAGCGAAATTTTGTTTTTGGTGGCGTTCGCTTTTTTGGCAGTGGTCCGGGCGGCGAATCCTGAAATTGTCAACACCGAAAAATTCATGGAGATGGCTTTTATCAATAGCATCCTCAAATCGCCCACGCTGCCTCCACAAGACCCCTGGCTTTCCGGTTATGGAATCTCATATTATTACTTTGGTTATTTAATGTCCGCTTTGCTGATTCGAGTGAGCGGGGTAGCTTCTTCGGTTGGCTATAATCTGGTTTCGGCCTCCTGGTTTGCGTTAACCGCTTTGGGGGCTTATGGGCTTTTGTGGGATTTGCTGGCAAAAAAGCAAGAAAAAGTGCCCAACAGAACCTATGCCCTGGCAATCTTAGCGCCGATTATGCTTCTAATTGTTTCCAACTGGTTTGGTGCGCTGGATGTAATTCATTCGCGAGGTTGGGTCGGGCAGGAGTTTTGGGAAAAATTACAGATACCGGCTTTGGTTAGCGGACCGCAACGGCTGTCTTGGTTTCCAAACCGAGGTGGTTGGTCATGGTGGCAGGCAAGCCGGGTCGTTCAGGATTTTCGCTTGAACGCTTCTACGATCGAAATTATTGACGAATTTCCGTTTTTTACCTTTTTACTCTCAGATATTCATCCCCATTTGTTGGGCATGCCGTTTGTTTTTCTGGCGATTGCCCAGGCATTGAACGCTTTCAACGGTGGTTGGGAAGGCGAGATTAAGCTCTTTGGAAAAGTTATTCCGATAAATTGGGGGAATGCCTTAATTGCTGTGATCACTTTGGGTGGAATTGCTTTTTTGAACACTTGGGATTTCCCCTTTTATTTGCTGCTCATGGGTTTGGCTTTTATTTGGCGAAGGGGAACTGTGCATGGCTGGAATGGCAAGCGATTGCTTGAGCTTGTTTTGTTTGGTGGCATTGGCGGTGTTTTAAGCATTTTGGCCTATCTGCCTTTCTACCTCAGCTTTGCTTCACAAGCAGGTGGAATTTTGCCCAGTTTGGCATTTTTCACACGGGGAAGCTATTTTTGGATTATGTTTGGGCCCTTGTTGCTTCCAATTTTTGCCTGGCTGATTTATCAACATGTTGAGCAAAAGCGCTTTCCTTCAGGAAAATCATTTTTACTCACTTTAGGAGTTTTTACCTTGCTCTTTGTGCTAAGTTGGGGCTTGGGATTTTTGGGAACTCGATCGGAAAGCCTGAGTGGCATGTTGCTCAGCCTGCAAGGAGCAGAAAGCGGGAGCGGCTTGTTGACCAGAGCTCTGATTGAAAGATTGAAACAACCGGGGACAATCATTACCATGGTCTTGATGGTTTGGCTGATTTTGGATTACTTTGTTTTGAAAATCAAACCATCAAGAAGCAGTGAGCTTGATGAGACCGGTGGTGAACTGCCCGAACCTAAAGTAGAGACGAAAGCTTTTGTCTTGCTTTTGGTGATAATCGGGGCTTTGCTGGTTCTTGTGCCGGAATTTGTTTATTTGCGCGACCAATTTGGGACGCGAATGAACACAATCTTCAAGTTTTATTATCAAGCCTGGATTTTGTGGTCGCTGGCTGGGGCATATTTTATTGCAAAATTGCTTAGCGAAGCAGATGCTAAAAAAACACAGATCTTTGTTTTTGCCTTGCTTGCCATAGGTTTACTGGCTTTTGGTTTTTCGGTCATGCAGCAGGAAGAAGCCCTGGCAATGAATTTTGGAAATTCCTGGCTGGATTACCTCTTGCTCTTAATTCCCATCATTCTGCTTGGCTGGTTCGTAAGCTGCTTGGTGAAAAAGCAGTATAAAGTTGCTTTGGCGGTTATCTGTTTGGCGGGTTTGGGAATGGGCTTGGTTTATCCAATGATTGAGCTTTGGAATAAAACCGAAGGCTTCCAACCAAAGGACGGCTATTCCCTCGATGGAAAACAGGATTTTTATACTTATTCTCCCGATGAAATGACCGCGGCAGAGTGGTTAGAGAAAGCGCCCAATGGCGTGATGGCGGAAGCTGTTTCGGAAACGGGTGGCAGCTATACGACTTACAACATCATTTCCACTTTTTCAGGCATGCCAACGGTCTTGGGCTGGATAGGTCACGAATCTCAATGGCGGGGTGGTTACGAAGAAATAGGCAGTCGACAGGATGATTTGCGGACCTTGTATAGTAGCGCGGATTGGAATCAGGCGCAGGATGTGATCGCCCGGTATAATATTCGTTATATTGTGGTTGGCAATCTGGAGCGGCAAACCTATCAACTGGATGAAAGCAAGTTTGAAGAGAACATGAACAAAGTTTTGGATACAGCAAGTGTTGATATTTACGAAGTGAGAATGCCATGATAAGTAGCGAATTAGAAATGAATGATTCAAAAAGTAAACTAAAAAATCCTGCGATCTGGTTTTTGCTTGCCCTGATTTTGGGTTTGGTTTTGCGGCTGGTTTCTTTGGGTGTGGGCAGTTTTACTCAGAGCGAATTGGTTTTGGTTAACCAGGCTTTGAATGTCTCAAGAGGAGTGAGCGAAAGCAGCGCAAATGTGCCGGTTTATAGCGGATTGACGGCATTGCTCTTTTTCATTTTTGAGGCATCGAACTTTCTTGCCCGCTTTTTGCCGGCAATTGCCGGTGCATCGCTGGTTATCCTGCCCTGGTTTTGGAAAGAAGAATTGGGCGAAAAAGCCGCTCTAATCTTAAGTTTTGGCCTGGCAATCGAACCGGCATTTTTGCTCTTCTCGAGAACGGTTAATAGCGGAATCTTTGCCATCGCCGGTTTGCTTTGGGCGATGACTTTTTTCAAAAAGGGCAAGGTGGGTCTCTTTGGTTTTGCCCTCGCAATTGCCTTTTTGAGCGGGCAAACTTTTTGGTTGTTGCTGTTTTTTGGAGTCCTGGCAATTGCTCTTCTGCGCTTGATGAAAACAGACGTGCGACCTGGGGCTACTTGTCCTTTGCGCGTAAATCAGGGTTGGAAGAAAGCGCTGCTGGTTTTTTTGGTCAGTTTGTTTTTGATTAGCACAAGTTTCTTGCTCAATCCAAGCGGTTTGGGCAGTTTGGCAAGCGGTTTGCTTGATTTTGTGAAAGGCTTTGGGCAGGCTTTTGAAAAGCCGGTTTTGCATTCTTTTTATCTGCTTCTTGCGCATAGTTTCTTGCCTTTGATTCTGTTTGGAATTGCTTATTTTACTTCTCGGATTACTGAAAAAAGCAAAGGAAGTCAAATTGCTCTGCTTTTATTCGGATTAGGGCTTGTGTTTAGTCTGATTTTTTCAAGAGAAAATTTTGTGCTTTTGTTAATTCCGATTTTGATTGCTTGGATTGCTGGGGCAGGCTGGTTGGCAGATTTCAAAGTTGAGTTCAAGGAAAAGCGGCTCCCATCCGTTCTTTTGTTTGTTTTTGTGGTTGCCATCTTTGGTTATATGAGCATCAACGCGAAAACATTGGGCAAATTGCCCTTTGGCACCAGTCAATTTTGGAGTATCGGCTTGCTGACTTTAGCCGGATTGGTTTTGTTGATAGCCGCCTGGTGGCTGGTGCGTTATGGCTGGAAAAGCGGAAGCCAGGTTTTCCTTTTGGCGACAATTTGTGTGCTCGGCGTTTTGACGATGAGCAGTTCATTCCGAACCATAACTAACGAAGCAGACTTTCGAGCCTTGGAATATCTGGACGATAAAGTTGTTTTACCCAACAATAATGTTCAGGAAGAGCTGGATGATTTTGAGCTTGCCGGAAAGCCTTTGGAAACGATTGGTGATTACAAAATCCTCGACTTACCGGATGAATATGCCTGGGCATTTCGCAGTTTTGAAATCGAACGCGTGAGTGATGATTTGGTCATGATACTGACCAGAAGCACGAGCATTCCGGAGCAAAACGAAGATTTCAGAGGGATGAACGTCGTTTTAGAACGATCGATCGATTGGAAGTCCGGGCTGCAAACTTATCTCTATTCTATTCTCGGAAGACAACCAGCCTATCAGGACCAAAAAGGCGTTTTGTGGCTGCGAACGAATTTATTTACAGGAGCGAATTAATCAAAATGTGTGAGCATGAAATCAAAAATTCACCCAGCAGGATAACTATTGACGGACCGGCCGCTTCGGGCAAGTCTACCGTTGGCAATTTGATTGCTAATAAACTGGGCTATATCAGCCTTGATACCGGAATTATGTATCGGGCAGTTGCCTGCCAGGCGATAAAAGAGGCAATCGATGTCAGTGATGAAAATGCGGTGAGCGAGCTTTCAGAGCGAATTTCAATAGATATTCGTCCAACAAACGAAAAAGACGGGCGTCAGTTTGATGTCATTATCAATGGACAAGACGCAACCTGGGAAATTCGCAGCCCTGAAGTAAACGCTGTCGTTTCGGAAGTTTCGGTCTATCCAAGAGTTAGGGCGGCAATGACCAAATTGCAGCGTGAAATTGGCAAGCAGGGCAAGATCGTCATGATAGGTCGTGATATCGGGACGGTGGTTCTGCCTGATGCTGAATTGAAAATTTATCTTGAAGCCAGCGTTGAAGTTCGCGCTCAACGGCGATATATTGAAGATTTGGGACGAGGGAAAAAGGTCTGTTTGGATGAAATCGCTGACTCGCTCCGCCATCGCGATGAGATTGATTCAGGCCGGGCGATTGCCCCTTTGAAGCCAGCTGAAGATGCGATAATCATAGATTCGGATAACATGACTGTTTATGAAGTTGTGGAAACGGTTATGGGACTGATTCGGAACGGCTAACAGGTACCGGCGACAGAAGAGCGGGGAGTGGGAAATTGAAGCCTGAGTTTAAATCTCGAAATGTCGAAATGAATTGACTTGACCTTTTTCAAAGGTATACTTGTTTCTCGTCTGTGTATCAGATATGACAGGAAATAAGATGAGTATATTAAGTCAAAATTATCAACCAATTGAACTCAAAAAAGTTACTGCCGGTAACAAGCTGAGGAGTCTTTTCTATTTAATGAAGGGTTTTTATCTTCATTATTTCGTTGCAATTCTCTTCACTGGGCTTGCGGCGCTTGCCCGCACCTGGATGTATACCTACCTGGGCACTTTTGTCGATACGGTGCTCGACAAAGGGATTGTGGGCAGAGATTTAGTGCTCGGAGCTTTGAACTTCGGCGCGCTTATCGTTTTGCAAGCACTTTCAAGCTTCATGGCAAGCTGGATGGCAAATTATAGTGCCGAAAATTCAACCCGCCGTTTGCGCGATTTGCTTTTTGATCACATTCAACGTTTGCCTTTTGCTTATCATTCTGAAGCAAAAACCGGGGATTTGCTCGAAAGAGCGACTTCCGACGTTGACACAATCCGCCGCTTTTTTGGCGATCAAGCGATTGGTTTAGGCCGCATCGTGCTGATTTTCGGAATTTCTTTCGTTTCGATTTCCAGAATGAACCTGAATCTGGCATTGGTTTCAATCATCGTTTTTCCGATTGTCTTGATTTTTTCAATGATTTTCTTCAAAGCGCTTTCCAAAGCTTATGAAGCTTATCAGGAACAAGGTGCTATTCTTTCGACGGAACTTCAGGAGAACCTGAGCGGTGTTCGGGTGGTCAAAGCCTTTGCCCGCCAGGATTACGAGATGAAGAAATTTGATGCGGATAATCTTAAAAAGTATGACTTGGGCAAGAAATTCAACTGGATGCACAGCCTCTTTTGGCCTCTAACAGATGGACTTTGTGGCGCTCAAAATATCATCAGTGCTTATATGGCAGCGATGATGGTGATTAACAACACGATGTCTCTCGGTCAATTTATGACTTTTATGGGTTTATTGGGTTGGTTGATTTGGCCTGTGCGTAATCTTGGACGTTTGATTGTTGATACCTCAAGAACTTTTGTTTCTTTAGGTCGAATTAATAAAATCCTCGAAGTCGATGAAGAAAATATGACCAGTTCTACTTTTCAGCCGGAAAATGGTATCAAAGGTGCGCTTCAGTTCGAAAACGTTTGCTTCCAATATGAAGAGGGGCAGCCGGTTTTGGATGATGTTAACTTTAGTTGCCAGGCGGGGGAAGTGGTCGCTTTGTTGGGTTCGACCGGCTCCGGGAAGACCTCTTTGGTAAACCTTCTGCCACGTTTTTATGATGTCAGCGGCGGACGCATCCTCCTGGATGGTGTCAATTTGAACGATTATTCGCGTGAATTTTTGCGTTCGCAAATTGGGATTGTTGAGCAGGAACCTTTCCTTTTCTCGGCGACGATTGGCGAAAACATCACCTATGGTGTCCATAGGGAAGTCAGTGAAGAAGAAATCGTTGAGGCTGCAAAAGAAGCCGCTATTCATGATGTGATTCTGGAATTCAAAAATGGCTATGATACAGCGGTCGGTGAGCGAGGGGTAACCCTCTCCGGTGGTCAAAAGCAACGTTTGGCAATTGCCCGAACTCTGCTAATCAACCCACGGATTCTGATTATGGACGATTCGACTTCCTCGGTGGATATGGAAACCGAGGTACAAATCAGGGATGCTTTGGATGGTTTGATGGAAAACCGGACGACTTTTGTGATCGCCCATCGTATTCAAAGCATAATGAATGCTGACCAGATTTTAGTTTTTGACCAGGGAAAAATTGTCCAAAAGGGCAAACATGAAGAATTAGTTAATCAAGCTGGAATTTATCGGGACATCTACGATATTCAATCGCGAATTGACAGTGCCCTGCAAGAGGAAATTGAACGTGTCGACTTATAAAGATGAAAATGAATTAGACGATGAAGTCAACCTGAAAAGTGGTGTTATTGGTCGGCTTCTAAAGTTGATAAAACCTTATTGGTGGATTTTATTGCTTGCTGTGGCGGCGATTGGCTTTGTTGCCTGGATTGATGCTTATTTCAAAATTCTTGATCAACGCATTATTGACGAAGGAATTCTCACCAAAGATCCCAGCAAATTGATTAATCTTTTCAAGAATTATGCAATAGTATCTTTGGCTCAAATGGCAGCTTTTTTTGTGATGATATTCAGCGTTGGTTTGCTGGGTGAGCGTTTGCGCTATGATTTGCGCAAAAAATTATTCAATCACTTGCAAAAATTATCTCTGTCATATTTTTCCAAAACCCCGATTGGCTGGATTATGTCCAGAGTTACCTCCGATACGGAAAAGATGGGCGAATTGCTCACCTGGGGCATCATTGATACAGTCTCGGCTTTGGCAAGCATCGGTTTTGCAGCTTTTTACATGTTCCAATTGAACAGCCAGCTTGCCTGGATTGTGGTGCTCTCCTTGCCGTTTATGATTTATGCTTCTTTCAAATTTAGGGTAAAGATTTATTATCATTTCCGCCGTTCCAGAAGAGCAAACTCAAAAATGACAGCCTCTCTGAACGAGAATATCACCGGAGTTCGGGTGGTTAAAGCGCTTTTGCGTGAAGACAAAAACCTTGACGATTTCAAAGGGCTTTCAAAAAATATGTTCCAGGAAAGCACGCGAGCTGGTTTTCTTTCGGCTATTTATTTGCCGACAATTCAAACGATTAGTGCCCTGTCCTTGGTTTTGGTGCTCTGGCGGGGCGGAACGATGGTCGGAAACAGCATGTTGACTGTTGGTGTTTTACAGGCTTTTATTTCCTACATCATGCAAATGTTGTGGCCAATTCAGGACCTTGCGCGGGTTTATGCAGAAATGCAAAACTCTGTGGCTTCCTCCGAACGCGTTTTCTCGCTTTTGGAAACCGAGCCGGAAGTTCGCAACCGGGAGAATACGATTCCTGTCGAGACTTTGGCAGGTGAGATTAGCTTTGAAAACGTCTCCTTCCACTATGACGACGATGAACCCGTGATTAATAATCTGAGTTTTACCATTCCTCAGGGTCAAAAAGTGGCTCTGGTGGGTACTACCGGAGGCGGAAAATCGACAATTGTCAATTTGCTTTGTCGGTTTTACGAGCCGACAGACGGAACGATTCGGATTAATGGTAATGATTATCTGAAATATTCGCTTGAAGATATCCAGTCGCGAATTGGCGTGGTTTTGCAGATCCCGCATCTCTTTTCGGGTAGTATTCGCGATAATTTGCGTTATGGTCGTTTGGATGCCAGCGATGAGGAGATTGAACATGCCGCTAAATTAGCCGGTGCGCATGATTTCATCATGAAGTTTGAAAATGGCTATGACTCGGACGTTGGCGAAGGCGGCAATCAGCTTTCGGTTGGGCAGAAGCAATTGGTTAGTATCGCGCGGGCGTTGCTGGCAGAGCCGGATATTTTCGTTATGGACGAAGCAACCAGCTCGGTTGACACCTTGACGGAAGCCTTGATTCAAAAAGGAATGCACGAATTGATGACCGGTCGCACAAGCTTTATCATTGCCCATCGTCTTTCGAC
>CAYVOY010000004.1:0-24712 GCA_964453395.1 uncultured Anaerolineaceae bacterium | reverse complement strand
CTGTACCATTCGTTCGATTGTATTTAATTGCATTATCGATCAGGTTTATCAGAATGGTTTGTAATATGGCTTTATCCGAATAGATTGAATCTACATCATAAGTGTCAAATGAAACCAACACTTGATTATTTTTGGCTTTGTCTTGGAGAACTCCGATACATTCATCCACCAAAGGTTTCAGTTCGATTTTTTCAGGGTGATAAATCTGATCATTACACATATACAATCTATATTGCTTTAGGAGCGTTTGTAACCTAATGGTTGAATTATCCATAGAGACGATGCTCTCAAGTAGTTCTGGTTCGATAGTTTCTTTTTCCTGCAGAATCAAGTCGAGATTCATTCGTATGGCTGCTACAGGGGAGCGAAATTCGTGGGCAGTATCCAAGACAAACTCATGTTGTTGTAATACTAAACCCTCGAGTTCTTTTATTTTAGATTGGACAGCTTCTTGCAGATTCGCAGATTCAAGATGTTTAGGGATGGATGTGGAGTCAATATTTTTTAGAGGATCGTGGGATGATACCGCCTCTGTTAACTCAGTTATCGGTCTTGATATTTGATTGCTAATCCAACTCATTCCAAAAAGAAATGCAACAATAAATCCCGCGGTGATAAGAATAAACCAACGAAGCAACTTCGACTCCAACCTTTTAACAATACTATTCTGAACGCTTGTCTCGGAAAAAGTCAGATCTGGGTTATGAGTTCCAGAGGATTCGTCTACTATAATATTGTCTGCTTTATCAGGCTCTAAATAAAAATAAGGCACCTCGCTCTTGATAACTGAATTACTTACGAAAGACAAAGTCGTTACCAAGGCGATGCCAAGCAAGAGTAGCAAGAACGTTGTATAGAGCAACAATTGCGATTTGAAGGTCGGCTTATTTCTATTATTTGTCATAATAAATCAGTTCCTATTATTGAGGTTAATTGATATATTTATGCATTGGATGTCAAATCCGTGTGAAGTTTAGGTTTGAGAAGACAATATTCTGATGCAATATCCTTGGTTGACAATATTTGCTAACTCGACTCCTTCCAGCCCGGCTGCTTTTAGTTTCTTTCGAATGGCATAAACATGAGTTCGCAGAGAGTCGGAAAATAAAGCCTCCTCATCTCCCCAGGTATGCAAGATCAAGTCTCCTTGGTTGATTATTGCACCGAAATTAACCAACAAATATTCGAGGATTAGGTATTCCTTGGCTGTCAATTGGACTATTTCATCTTGGATAAAAATTTTTCGCGTAATTTGATCAAGCCGTAAATTTCCAGCCTCGATTTGATTCTTACCTTGGTGATACTTTCTCCTGAATAAAGCTCTGATTCGAGCTAGTAATTCATCCAGATGAAAAGGTTTAGTAAGATAATCATCAGCACCAGTGTCTAATCCTTCTACTCTTTGGTTTATTGCATCTCTCGCGGAGATAATGCAAATCAACAGATCAGGCTTACTTTCTTTCAATTTTCTGCAGATAGATATCCCATCTAAGTCCGGCAGATTGAGATCAAGCAGCAATAAATCATAATCAAAACTTTCTGCGTGATAAAGCCCAGATTCTCCTGACCCATTAACATCAACAATATATCCCGCTTTTCTCAATCCAATGGCAAGCGGTCGGGAGAAATCCTCATCATCTTCTATTAAGAGTAGTTTCATTTTCTTAATTCACAATCTCTAATTTCTTTAATAAGTATACCAATTTCTGCTGAAGCTATTTCTGATAGAAATGAAATTCAAAAAATTCAAGTGGGTTGGCTACCATTATTTAACCAGTAATCAATTCAATGAGGTGAAAAAACGATTTGATCCTAGTCTTAGAACATCAATGAATAATTACTGAACCTGTCGCGTCTATCTTGACACTATCTTGACATTACGTTTTGTATAATACATAAAATGCGCAGGGTTTAGAGAACACCTGACGCATAAATGAGAAAGAGGTGGCCTGTATTTAACCGCTAAAAAAGGAGTAAATGATGACACGACAAAAGAGAATTTCTGCTGCATTACTACTAGCACTCGTCTGTACTGTCTTAGTGACTGGAACAGTGTTTGCTGCAAGTGGTATCCAACATTCTAACTTTAAAAACACCTTTGGTCTGGGCAGTTCCGGAGGCTGGGGCAGAACCCGGGTTCTCTCTTCAGGAGCAGTTTATCAACCACAAGTAAACTGTGAACTTCAAAACAATGCTGGCACCACGATCAGCACTGCTGCTGATTGGGCTTACTACGGCGCACCCCAAGCCTATGCCTATTGTTCAAACAAAACTGGAGAGTCGCCGACTCGATTGTGGACGACACACAATCATTGTGTAAACGGTAATTGCGTTGCATATTACTATACCTTGCCGTAAGATGGTTTGTAAATGATACAATGTTAAACGATCCTCACCTCTTTCTCAACTTATCTGGAGGCCTATGAAAAACCACTTCAAAAATACATTTTTAATCGTGATCCTAATACTGAACCTCGTTGCCTGTTCGTCTAAACTAGCCGAAGATATCATTGAAAGTTCACCAACCCTCCTTCCGAATCCATTTGTTGAACATTCAGATTCTAAGGGGATGGCTGAAGAGATTGCTCAAAACCAAACAATGAGTTTTGGGTTTTCAAGAGCACCTCTAGCAGGCTTTGAGAACTGTAATCACGCAAATAGTGATTGTTTCATTAACTTTGATGGGCAACCTATTGAACTTACATTTGAATTTGGAGAACCTGGGATAAACGATATAGAAATTGGACTTGCTCTCTTTATTGATGGAGTGATTCAACCTCATCAGGTTGTTAAACCAATCCAAAATACTGGAGGTTTAAGCAATATAGATGAATTGCATTTTGTTAGTCCCTATAGAATTGGAAACAATGAAAAAATTGAAGTAACAATACGGTTTATGCCTGTTACGGGTAAAGAAGGTCAAACTCTCAGCTTTCACCTCATGGTAATGCCATACCCTTCATTTATACCAGAATCTCCAGATCAATACTTTGGTATTTATCAGAGTGCACACCCTTATGATTTTGGAACGATTAGGTTCTTCGAAGATGCGCCAACCCAGATTGAAAGCCCTGTTGTTCAGGTTGCGTCACAACCGATTCCAGAAAACATGAAAACGGTTAGTGAAAATAATCCGACGGGTAGAGTGCAGACTCCTTTTTACTACTTTAACGATGGCAATGCAGACTATATCAGTAAACTGATTTTAAAAGATGGCAAAGCTAATCTCAGGCTTCAAATCGGTGGTGGTGTGGAATCAGACTTTCGGGTTACAATTTTTGTTAACCATAAGCCTGTCATGGTTGAGGGAAACGATAGTTTCATCATTAAAACGGCTTATGACCAGATCGTGACCTGCAACTTCGAGTTAGATGCTAATGAACTTCCGAGATTTAATAGCCTCTATGCAACTATTTTACCGACAGGTGATGGTTTTCTTCTGAATCCTGAAAGTGGCTATAAAACCGGCTCGATTTTATTGATAAACGAAGATGCGCCATGGTCGAGTGCGGCTTTGACAACCTCGACTACCGACCAGTATGTTACTACACCAGACCAGACGCTTAACACAAGTTTCTCACAGGTGGGTCTGCAAGATTTAAGCAATGGTTTAGTAAATCTAGAAATATCATCCAAAGACCTACTCTACTTGTCAAGTATGAGTGAATCGACCGTTCTTTTAGTGCTTCTTGAGAAGATTTTACTGATTGATACAAATTCTGGTGAAATTCTCAAAGAACTTGCAAGCGGATTTCCTTTGACAACGGGGCATCTTATTTCATTTTTCAAACTACAGAATGGGATAGCCATTTCAGTAACAGATGTAGTTGCAAATGAAACTCGTATTCGCTTTTATGATTCCGCTTTAAATGAAACAATGAGTATTGACCCAAGGGAACACCTGAATTTAGAGCAAGATGTTAGTGAAAATTGCGCAGTTTCCGAATCGGGTGAAAAGTTAGCTTGTCCTAAAGGCAATTCAATTATTCTGGTCACCGACTTTGGACCCGTACCTAACTTGAGGAATATCGATCTATCAAATGATGTCGGAAATTTGCAGCTCGGAATTACAACGCTTTTATTCGTAAATCAAGATAAATGTTTAGCATTTGTTGGTTTTGACCAATCTGCCATGTCTTCAGATATACCAACGGTATATGGAATTATTGACTTAGAACAAAACCAAGTCATGTTTCTTAAATCAAAATATAACTTGAATGAGTTTTTACTTCAGTCCACCTCTACCGATGTGCTCTTTATTGAACGAAGGCATTACTTTGATAGAAGTGATGGAAATGTAGTTTTATACGATTTGACTTCTAAGACGGAAAAATTACTTCCCTTTTCACACCATACCTCTGGTGGGCGTGAAAGTTTTACGGTACGGATCTCTCCCAGTGGACAATATCTAACGGGAACTGAATACTATTCTAAACCGGGTGTCAATGGGTATCAGTCTGTGGTAGTTCGTATTTATGATGCCAAGACCATGAGTTTAGTTATGGAAATACCCCTCGGAGGAAATATGTCCACCTTACCGCTTATTAGTTTTACAAAAGATGAATCTTCGATTTTAATTACATTATCTGAATCGAACGACAACTACCAGGTCCGTCTATTAAAGTACATTATTCCCTAGATCGATTTCGAATCTGAGGAGCCGTTTGAACTGTTTATAAGGAGCTTTAATGCTGGAAGTAAAACACTTGACAAAAAAATATGGCAGACAGACTGCTGTCAATGACATGAGTATCCAATTCAAGAACGGTATTTATGGTTTGCTCGGGCCAAATGGAGCTGGCAAAACTACACTGATGAGCATGATTATGGGTGCATTGCGTCCTGATCAAGGTGAAATCCTCTTTGAAGGTAAATCGTTATCAAAAGACCGGAGCAACTTCAATTCTAAGGTTGGATACTTACCTCAAAACCCTTTATTCTATAAAGAATTTACTGGGGCTGAATTTTTGGAATACATCTGTGTCCTAAAAAACATTAACAGACAAGCACAGAGACAACAGATAGATCGTGTTTTAGAGGAAGTAAATTTGAATAACGCTAAGAACAAACGCATCGGCGCATATTCCGGTGGGATGCGACAGAGACTTGGAATTGCCCAGGCACTGCTTGGCGATCCGCAATTGTTGGTTTTTGATGAGCCAACTGCAGGTCTCGACCCGATTGAACGTATCCGCTTTCGGAATACTCTGTCCAGGCTTTCAAACGAAAAGACGATTATCATTGCTACCCACATCGTTCCAGATGTCGAATCTATCGCTCACGCGGTTGTTGTTATTAAAGATGGTATTTTTCTTACGCAAGACTCCCCGGCAATGCTCATCGCTTCAATGAAAGAAATGGTTTGGTCGCTTAGCGTACCAATAGACAAGATCGACTCATTTATTAATACTTTTCGAATTAGTAGCATACAGCTTATGAATCAACACTATGTGTTGAGAATCATTGCTGAGGAAGAACCAAGCGCAGATGCAGTACTTGCAGAAGCTACTTTGGAAGAAGCTTATATTTTCCTAACGAACGGGAGTCCCCATGACACTGCTTCGCTTTGAGTTTATCAAAGTTTTCAGAAAGCCTTATGTTGTTGTCAGCTTCTTACTGCTTACTTTGATAAATTTTGCAACTATTTTTATTACCAACAAAGGGTATCAGCAATGGGTAATGGAAGAGGAACAAAATCTGGCTTGCACAGAATTTCTTTGTGGTCCGATAGACAAACAAAAAATTGATAGGGTCATCAGTGAAACCAAACGGCTGTCGGAAATTGTGGCATCTCAAGAATTCAGTCGAGAGTTCGACCCGGAAACCAGGACAGGCTACCTATTCAGTGATTTCAACCTCTATTACGGTTACCTCGAGCCAAATTTGAAATATGCAGTCAGCTATGCCTATGATATACAAGATGTTTTGCAAAGAGCAGAGGAAAATATCCGTTTTTATGAACTGGTTGGAAACACAAAAAATCTGAATGAGAATCAAGACATAGTGCGCTTGTACGCTGGTCGTTCTATTGATGAATATAGGAATTTATACGGTGCCAGATATTTGCTGTTTTATGATTTTTCCTCACTTTTAATCATTTTTCTCTTAATTGTGACTCTTTCTCCCAGTTTTGTCAGCGAAAAAGAAAACCGGATGGACCAGTTGTTTCCCACATTTCCAAGCGGAGAAAGGAAGATAAACTCTACCAAGTTATCATTCATTATCCTCATCACAATAATTTATTGCGTCTGGTTCTTTGTCATGGATCTGATTGGTTTTGCCCTGTTTTCCCACCTTCAAGGATTTTCGATGCCGCTTTACTCCATCCAGGAATTTCGACTGACACCTCTAACGCTCTCAATCATCCAGTACTATGGTGTCAATTTGATCTTCAAGATACTTGGAATGCTGCTGGTGGCATTCTTTGTCTCTATTCATTCCAAGTTTCTTCCCAAGATCGTCTATGTCTTTCTCGGAAGCATCCTTCCCCTCGTGCTTTTTGTTGTCTGGCAGCCAAGAACACGTTCTACATTAGATTGGCTTGATTACATTAACCCGATGCTTTTGATAAAGAACAGATATCTATTCCTCTCTTACCACCCCGTATTTATCGGACCCTATCCCATCCAACCTATGGTTCCTGCAATCTTGACTGCAATAATAATGATTCTATTGTCTAGTATCGTCATTCAAGCCAAGATTCGTACAAGGACAACGTAGTTATAAACGGAGGCGATCTATGGATCTCTTTGGTGCAGAATTTAAAAAGCTTATGTCCAAATCATTTGGATTATTGTTGGTTTTATTGATGTTAATCCTCAAGCTTACCTATTTAGTAATCGAAGATTCAAGGACGAACACCTACATACTTGAAAATAAAGCAGCTTACTTATCGATTGTGAATCGTTATACCGGAAGAGTCACCCAGGATGTTTCTGATCAGATAGAAGCAGAAAATGCTCTTGTTTTGCGAGCCGACAGTGAGTTGCGACGTTTACGATTAGATTACAATGATGAATTAATCACGACTGAAGAATTTGAACGCGACCTTCCCCAGGCAGAAAAACTTGCAAATAATAAGGAACTATTCCTTTATTTTTATAGTCAATACTTGTCCGCTAGGGGCGAACCTGATACCAGGTATATCCTGTTTTCAGAAGGCTGGGATCGGTTTTTCTCAACAGTTCGATTGGATTGGTTTTCTTCACTAGTGGTCATTATTTTCGCTGCCCTTCTTTTTGGTAAAGAATATGAAACCGATATGCAGAGACTCCAAATTTCTACTTCAAAAGGGGATACGAAATTAGTTGTTACAAAATTGCTGGTTCTTTTTAGCGTAATTTTCGTGGTCAGCCTTCTCAGCTTTTTAAGTGAGTTTCTATATTTCAACCTTCGGTATGGTTTGCCGAACTGGGATTTTCCTTACCAAAGCATAGCCATATTTCGGAACTCGTCCTTGCATTTAACTATAGCCCAAGCGACCTTACTCACATTCATGATCCGTCTTTTCGGGTTTTGCATCCTTGGGATAATAACAATTTCAATATCTATCGCCTCACAGAGCGTAATTCCTGCATTAATAGGAGGATTAACCCTTGTTGTTTTGCCATTTGTGTTGCCCGTCAGCAACTCTTCGAAGGTATTCCTGCCAAGCCCTTATAGCCTGATTATTTCTACTCCATTTCTCTATGCCTCTAACGATCCCCTCTTGGAAAGGAACATCTTTTCGATCATCTCCCGACTAACTCACCATCATATAGGAGGGATATTGGCTTTCTGGGTTGTCGTGATAGTCTTCCTTATTTGCTACATTAAACGAAAGTTTGGTTATGTCCGATACACACCACACAAAAATAAATCATCCCTGCTAATTTGCCTTTTACTTATTCCTCTTCTTTTGGGCTGCACAACACCAGGGCTGAAGGACATTGACGAACTGACGGTCAATTTTTCTAACGATCTCTTATATTCGTATTCTGACCCTTATATCGTGTCTTTGTTCCCAACCTTTATGCTTGAAGATACTAGCAATGCTTCCCTTGCACAAATAAACCGAGATCCGTTTCTCGATAAGGAATTTGTTGATAAACATGTCGGAGGTATATTTATCGCCAAGGACGTTTTGTATTATTCCATTATGACTAACGATTATGATCAAATTCGATCGGTAAACCTAAGTAATTGGGATATCCATGAATTGTATACGCGGTATCCTCAGCAACAGGTTTCTATTATCAATGATAATCTTGAAATCCACAGCGCGTCTCAGGGGAAAAGTCTGTTACCTTTTATGATTTATGATAACAAGATCTTTATTCTGTCTAATGAAGAATTAGTTATGGTAAATCTGGGAAGCTCAAAAGCAGTTCCGATTATTAATAAGATCAGTCAACAAGGAGGGCTAGCTTTCAAGGATGGCATTTTTTACTATATCAATAAAATCAATGAACTAAGAATGTATTCACTCGTTGACAAAGCCGATAAGCCTATATTTGGAATAAAGGCGATGTATCAGTTATTTATCCGAGGCAATCACCTGTACTTTCAAGACCTAAACCGAGGACTAACTCTTTATTCGCTGGATCTTGACTCCAATGAAATCCGGCAGGTCTTGAATGCTGATATCGGTTATTATGTGTGCGACGACACCAATGTTTATTTCTCCAATCTGAACGATAACGGTTTTCTATATCGTTCAGATCTGATTTCCGGAGAGCAAACCCTTATCGCGCCAATTGCCTATGTCTCAAATATCCAGGTATTTGAAGGAAAACCGTACCTTTACATTCGTGCAGTTGATCCTGAAGTTGGGAATAGCCTTATTACGTACAAGATTCATAAAACCGATTGGCATAGCGAACGTCTAGAATACTACGAAGGCTTCAATAACGCTATGCATTAATCTGAGTCCTCGAAATTTAACCTAGAAATATTACTTGAATTGTCACAATTTGACATAATCTTGGCATCCTCACCTCAAGGATTGTTTTTGTAAGCAGGCAAGTTGCCGATTGTTTCTAGTTTCACATACACAGTTGTCAGAGTATTAATTGATATCAACAGGATAATCATGATAACTGAGAGAAAGCCTGTTAAATACCAATCCAATTGATTGTAATTTCTCTCCTCTTGTATTTCTTGTTCCCTTCATATTAGTTCCTTATCAAGAGATCGAATAAAGCCTTCTTCGATTTTTTAATATCAAATGAAATAACAATCCTATTCTCAATTTCTTTGATTGCTTCTTGGGATATTGTTTTTTTGAGGAGCTTTCTTATCTGTTGAATCCTTCACATCAAGCACCCTTCTAGGTTAATAGGTAAACAACTATTGGGAATAATCTCCGTTAATAGAAAGTTGTCACAACACAGCAATTTGTGACAAAAAATTTCCTTCTTTAGATTTATAGTCCTCTCTTTTGGTAAAAGGATTCCGCCGGTTGTTAATGTTTATAGAGGAACGGAGTAAGGAAATAGCAAGCAAAGGAAGTGTATATACACATCCGCAAAAGGTACTCCGTTATCTTGGTTAATAGTTCTGGATTTACTGTAACATTTGTGAAAGGGTTATTAGAAAAGCATGAGAACAAGAAAGAAGCTAATCATATTCTATGTCAATGATGATGAGCTGCAACGGATTGAAAAAAAGAGAAAAAGTATTGGCATAAATACACGCAGCGCATATCTTCGCAAGGTTGCTATCGATGGTTATGTGATCCATATAGATTATGCGTATTTAAAGGAACACACCAGACAAATAAGAATGATCGGTATCAACATCAACCAAATCGCTCATCATCTGAACGCAACTGGTGAAATTTACCAAACCGACTTGCGATCCATACGAGAAATATTAGAGGAAATCTGGCGATTACAAAGATCCATCCTATCAAGTCTTCGCTGAAAAAAGCGATCGCCTATGTGGTGGCAGGAGGTAAAACCAAGGAGGGTTTGCTGATAACGAGTTTTGCTTGTGCACCTGAAACGGCAGACTTGGAATTCGATTTCACACTTTCCCATTGCATGCAAAAAGGCAATAATCTTGCTTTTCATTTAATCCAATCCTTCAAGCCTAATGAGATCGATCCGGAGACCGCCCATAAGATTGGCATTGAATTAGCCAATGGATTCTTGAAGGATCAATATGAGTATGTTCTGAGCACTCATGTCGATAAGAATCATATTCATAACCATATGATCTTCTGTGCTGCAAATTTTCTAGATCACCGTAAATTCGTCTCCAACCGAAGAAGCTATTATCAGATTCGAAAATTAAGTGACCGACTGTGCCAGGATTTCGGTCTTTCCGTTGTAATACCGGGTGAGGAAAAGGGAAAAGCCTATAAGGAATATTTGTCCCACCAAACAGGTACAAGTTGGAAAACTGAACTTCGCCGAGCGATTCGTCAAGCCATTAATCATAGTCAGGCCTATGAAGAGTTTCTTCTGCATCTCACAGTTTCCGGATATGAAACCAAACAGAACCAGGGAATCTTGTTTCGAAAAATTGGTCAGCAAAAATACGTGAGGGGCAGAACTTTGGGTCTGCCTTATACAATGGAGCGGATCAAGAAGAGCTTCCTGCAAAAACAAACACTTGAGAAGCAGATGCAAACTTCTGATCGCTTTCCTTCCCTGATCGATATTGAATCGAATCTGAAAGCCATGCAGAATAAAGGATATACCCGATCTTTGGAGATTAAGAACTTGAAAGCAATGTCAAAGGCCCTTCTTTTTTTAGAGGAACAGGGAATTTATACTGTCGGATCGCTTGATAACAAGCTTAGAGAAGTAAAGGATGAATTTGAAGCCACTCGAAAAGAGATAAAAAAGTTGGAAGACAAAGTATCCAAGTTATCCGAAATTACAAAACACATTAGAGCAGTTGAGGAGATCACAAGAAACTCCGAGACATACAAGGCTAACTTACCACAATCAGAACAAATAATTCTTCGATTATCAATCAAAGCCCTAAAAGAAGAAGGGATAGAGCTGCATTCGATTGATATTTCTGTAATCGAGAAAGAACTACAAGCCTTGAAGGTTAAGAAAGACCAGCTCTACCTTCAGTTCAAAAGAACAAAGATAATTTGGAGACAAATCCAAACGGCTAAATAAACCATCAATCGACTAGTAAAACCGATTAACGATTTTGTTATTGATTGAACAGAAAACGTTGCTGTAAACATTTCACTAAGCGGGATTATTGCAGACGGAAAAATATACCCGGTAATCGGAAAAGATATCAAAAAATTACAAAGATTAATTCAGATTAAGTCTACTGGGTATTTATGTACCCAGCAGACCATTATTTTTCTCAGCTCATCTCTTCAGCAACACAAAGCGGATATTGTTCCAGGACCCCATCTTGTATTCCCTCGATCTTGCGTTTACATTGTAAAATCAAATTCTGCATCTCCTTATCCTCTTCGAGGTGGTAAAGTCGATCAAGCTCAAACAAAGTCTGTCTTGTATTTAGTCCTTGCGGTAAGATCGCCAGCAAGTTTTCTTCTTCAATCGTAAATTGGATCATTCGCCTATCTCCCATTGCTTTTCTGTCATTTTGTTCTCCTGTTGAATTTCGGTTCTGTGCTTTAACCGCTCCCGAATTGAAGCCTTGCCTTCATTGCCATCCCTGCGCTCATAATGATGTACCACCTGCATCCGTGCATCGGAATCATCGATATCGACGCGGTCTGGGGAGCCATCCACGTCCTGATCTTTTTCCTTGACCTGAACTCGTTCAGTCTGAGGAAAATATTGGCTGAGTTGGGGAAATTCAGGTGAAGTGGATTGGGAAGAAAGGTTCATGCCCTCTCTTGCGTTCTGCACATAATTTTGGATATCCTGATAGTAACTTGCCATGCCTGCCTGTTTGACTTCAGCCAAGCTCTTGATGCCAGCTTGATATTGACTGGTTCTTTCTGCCAGATAGCTCAGGGCAATGTGATTGTTGAAATAGGGCAGTAGCTCATCTCGCAGGTTCTCCATAGATTGTCTGTCTTCAGCAAGGTTGAGATCGCCCTTGCTTTGCAGGTACTTCTGCCAATTCTTGTTTTCCAGGTAAGAATGAAGTTGCGCTTGCATGTGATGGGTGAGACTGCCATCCCCAGCACCGATCTCCTGCCTGCCGGAATAGGTATACGGCTTGCCTTCCTGAACAAACGCTACCTGGAAATTGACGCTGTGGGTGGGAGAATCAACCTCGTTTGACCTAAGATGGTCATTTCGCTGTCTTTGATCCAGCCTTTCCATCAGACGGTTGGCTTGAGAAAGAGGCAGACTCGTGCCAGAAGGGATATCGTCCAGTTCACTGCGGGTAAAAGTCACCTGAGGTTCACTCGTGCCTAAGATGTTCAGTGCTTCAAGCTCTCGTTCAGAGATCCTCTCAGTCTGGATTTCGGATCTTCCATTTTGCCTAAGAGTTTGGTCTTTGGCTGCATCCAGCAATAGCTCAGGTTCGTCCAGAAAACCCTCTATAAGTAAATTTTGAGCGGGATCCTGAAGCTGGTATTGAATGCCTTCACCTTCACGCAGAAGAGATAAGCGTTCCCCGTTTTCAAGCAAGTAAGTAGCTCGGTTCTGATCGATATCCTCCAGATCATTCAACAAAGAGCTGGCAACACTGGTATAGGGGGAAGCATCTTCCTGTACCAGAGCACTCAACCATGGTCGCAAACCTTCTACTTTAACACCTGTTTCTGCCATGGGAGCTATCTCAAAGCCATATGAATGCAGGTCTTCTGCCAGTGCAACGGCTCTGGCCTTGACGGCCTTCCGGGCAATATCTTTGGTTTGGGCTGGTTTTTTTTCAAGTTCGTTTTTCAGTTCAAGCATCTTTGCGTCAATTGAATCAATCAGGTTTGAAGCAGTATCGCGGATAGTCTTAAGCGAGGCTTTTAACTCTGATAGATCTTTATCTCCACTCCAACCGGCGATATAGCCAAAACTGTTTTCTCCGGTCTCGATGCCATAATACTGACACACAGCATAGGCAATGCTTTCTGCCTCCACTTCCTGTGTGCGGGGGTCTTTTCCTTTTTCATCTGCTTGGGCACTCCATGCCTGAGGGTCGCGATCATGCAGCTTGGCGTGGGCGATCTCATGCACAGCAGAAGCGAGAGTCTGAGACTCACTCATCCCCTTGCGCAGGGCAATGCGCTTATCCTTGAGATGGTAGTAACCGTCCTTGGTCGCTTTCATATTTTCAAAGGTAATTGGAACTGGAGAAGCGTTTTTCAAGGCATCGAAGAGCAGTTCATAGGCTTGCACCGGTCTATCCAAAGCCTTGGAAAGATTGGGCAGTTCCTTGCCCTCGGTCTGGGAAACATCAAAGACTGGCACCACCTTGAACCTGGGCATGTTGATCTCCGTTTCCTCCATGATTGGCTGACCATCCTTGTCCAGTATAGGTTGCTGGGAAACTGGATCGAGTTTTTCCTTTTGGACCAGGCGCTTCTCCGGAGCTGGGGCGATGATGCGGATTGCCTGTTCGCCTTTACAAACATGCCTTTCGAATTTCTTTTGCCAAGCGTGGTATCCGGCAACTAGCGAAGCTTCCGGGTTCTGCATCGCAATCAGGAGCGTGTTGTTGAGACTATAGCGATGAAAACGGGACATCACCTTCAGGTAGTTGGCATACTTGCCACTGCTGTAGATTTCCTTGATGCCTTCCTCCAGTTTGGCAGTGATCTCGTCCAGGGCTTTGTCTTTGGATTCATAGGCAGGCTTCTTTTCGGCTAGCGTACTCTCTGCCTGGTAATGGCCATGCGATTCTAGAACTCCCTGAGCACGGAAGGAATAGACATCCTGATGATTGAGTCCGGTAATGATGATGTGATCCACCACTGGAATACCAAGCGTCTCTCCGGCTTCCTTGAGTGATTTAGTCACCGCCAGGTCTTCCGGACTTGGTGTTAAGTCTCCCGAGGGATGATTGTGACAGAGCAGTACTGAAACGGCTTTGTTGAGGATAGCATTGCGAAAGACTTCCCGGGGATGGATCACCGAAGAGTTGATAGTGCCAATCGAAACCTGTTCATAGTCAATCACTCGGTTCTTGGTGTTCAGAAATGCCACCACCAGTGACTCCTTGTCATGCACCTTTTCGATCACGGAATGCATGTAACCAGCTGCGATGGTTGGGGAGCTGAGAATTGGCTTTTCGCGTGTCAGGGAACTGCTCATGCGATAAAGGTCTAGAAAAGCCTGGTGCCTGGCCAATTGCTCCGGTGTTTCGAGTAGTTGATAAGCATTATCTACCAAGGCAGCTATCCCCTTGCGTTGGGCGTATTCGGTAGCAACTTCCTCCTGGACCCCAATGATACGTGCATAAGCGGCGATATAGCGTGTTTCTTCAGTAGGGTTCATACAAGGTCCTCACTTTCTTCACTTTTTTCCAACAGGAAAAGTAGCTCTTCCAATGACTGAGCCTGTTCTTCGGTTGCGGTATATCCACGTGGGTCACAGCGGATCTCAGCGATGTTCTCACTGCTCACTACCACCCCGATCAAATTAAAAATCAATTCTTTCAGATTCATTCTTCTCCTTCACTTTCTTTCCAGGCATTGACTTTGCCAGAACTGTCTTCGAGGTATTCATCAGCATAAAAATCAGCTTCGACAGGCAGTTTGTCTTTGGGTTTGATCACTTTCCAGTAGAAGAGGGCCGTGCCAGCCAGCAGGAGCAAGACCACCCCAACGATGATCATGGCAGGTTGAAGATTGTCCCAAACCGGTTTGGAGGACTCAACTGGAACGCTTGGATTCGGGTCGACTGGTGTGATTGTGGGTGACACCGGTGTAGTTTGTGGCATAAACGGGAGCAAAGCAGGCATCTGGGTACTTTCTACGAAATTGAGCAGGTCAGCCTCATCAACTTCTGTCACTAGATAGACATTGTCGCTCACCTTGGTGTGATCAATTATCAGGTAAAAAACCTTCTCATTACGGGTCTTGATAATATAGAACTCTTTTTGAGGGGGAACGGAGGTGATTAGCATCGGCGGTTCCAGATCGGTATCGGTACGCGGTCTGGGGGTTGCTTCTGTTGTGGGTTCTTCTGTGGGAATCGGTGTCGCCCCACCGCTCATTGCCAGGCGCACGATCGTGTATTCGCTCATCAAAGCAGTCCCTGGGGGCATCTCTGAAACCAGGCTGCCCTTGGCATTTGTTGGAGGAGCGGGGGTGAGGCGTTGTGCCTCTGAAATATTTAGCGGATAGGCTGTGGCTGCCTGAGCACTACTAAGAGTAAATGCCGAGATAAACGTGCAAACGGCAAGGACAAATAAGCGGATTTTATTGATCTTCATTTTCTGGCTCCCAGGTTGGAATATCGTGGATTTCGGTAAAGGGATTGCGCTTGAGACGGACAAGCAGTTCGTCCAGTTGAGAGGGTTTCAGCTTTAGGGCGCGTACCGTCTTGAGTATTTCACTGTTCTCCATTTCGGTTTCTTTGCTTTCCAGGTCTGTTAGTTTTTCCTGCAGGCTCTGGATTCGTTTTTGGGTTTGTTCTTTTTCTTTTCTGAGTTGGCTCAGATTCATGATGTTCTCCTTACTCGTAAAAATTGGGGGTACCGTAGCCATGGATTTGGGGGCTATTTATCGGATAGGCATCGGTATGCACACTGTCTCCCCAATTGCCTTCGATGGTGTAGACTGTGCTACCGTCACTGCTTTCGACGATGCCGACATGATCTGGAACTCCGTTCCCATCCCAGTCAAAGAAGATCACTTCCCCTGGGGAAGGCTGATAGCCCCGCGCCTGCCAAGCGCCTGCTGAACGAAACCAGCTCTCCCCGGTACTGCATCCGGCAAATTTGGGAAAGCGACCTTCGGCGATATAGCCGTTCTGATCAGCTACCCAGGAAACAAAGATAGCGCACCATTCCACCCGGCTGGGGAAGCCATACCATGACCAATAGGGCTCTCCCCCGACCTGACCTAATTGAGAACGGGCGACTTCGACCATACCTTCGGAACCACGCAAACTCTCTGCCAGACCCCCGATGATATTACCGCCCATCACGGTTGTGGCAGAGACTGCAAAGGAAGCCAGCGAGCCAACCAGGAGGAAGAGGGCGAGAGCAATCGAAGCGTATAAAGCCGACCGGCTTTTGAAAACCCGCACAACTTTGCTGAATATTTTTTTGGCTTCCCGTGCTATTTTTGGGCGAGTGGCTGCAGAATGTAGACTCGCTGCAGCTCTGTAGTTGCGAATGTACTCACGTTTGATGCGTTGTTTTTGGATATAGCGTAGCACTGGATTTTTGACAGGGCTGGATTTGAGATGATCTGTTGCGAAGGCTTCGGCTTGCTGGCGCAAGGAGGTTACAGACAGTGCGTTCGATTTAGCCCGAGGTGTCCTTAGTTTGGATTGCAACGTATAGGCGGTTCTTTCAATTGCTTGAAGCGCTTCCGTTCCCGAATTCTGATCTTCCTGATCTTTGCTCTCCTCCAACAGGCGGTTTCGGATCCAGGGTGCGGGAGCAATGCTTAGATTCTTTTGCTTTTTAATTTTTGAGGCTTTTTTCAACCTCCCGAACTGCAAGGCAGAAACAGGCGAATCCGGTTTTCTTTCAAAACGTAGTTGGGAAACTTTAGGTTTAGCTGTCGGGAGTTGTTGCCCATGTTCCAGTGTAGCTACTTTGGGCTGTTCAATTACAAAGGCATTGTCAAGCCTTCTATAGCCTTTTTTTCTGGTTTTTGCGTTTTCAATTGCAGTGACTTGCCTTACTTGTTTTGTTGAAGCAGCTGGCATGAGCATATCTGCGTCAACTTCCTTTTCAGGTATAGAAATCCTGGAGACTGGATTAACCGGCTGTACCGGATTCTGTTCAGACATCACCTCTGCTGGTTTGTATTGGTAGGAGGCTTTGCTTCTCAGCCTTGATTTTCTGTTCATCCCAGGCTCCTTTCTAGACCTCACCTGGTTTGGTGGTCATGATCTGATAGAGCTGCGTGTCTTTGGGGAAATGGTCACTAAAGGGGATGATGGTATTGCCATAAAAGAGCAGCCCCTGCCCCTCGCCACTGTGGGTGACATAAGACAGTTGATCTTTGGAAATGTTGAGGTGTTTTGCTAAAATCTCCTGATCACCAATGGACTGGTTGAGCATGTAAATAAAATCGGAGTTATCCAGAATGTTCTCGATTTCACGGGAAGCCAGCAAGTCCTTGACGTTTTGGGTGATGGCAGTAGGGATGCCACCCCATTTGCGGAAGCGTTTCCAGATTTCAACTGAATATGCAGCTGTTTGTTCTTCCTTGAGCATTAGATGAAACTCATCCTGATAGAACCAGGTGGTCTTCTTGGCTGCCCTGTTTCTGGTGATGCGGTTCCAGACCTGGTCCTGGATCACCAACATGCCCAGCTTCTTGAGCTGTTTTCCTAGTTCACGAATATCGAAACAAATCAGGCGGTTATCGGTATTCACGTTGGTGTGATGGTTGAAGACCTTGTAAGAGCCGGTGACGTAGATTTCCAATACTGTCGCCAGATAATGTGCATTAGGCTCATCAACCTCCAGGAGACGTGCATAGAGGTCTTCCAAGATGGGCAGATTCTCCGGTTTGGGGTCCTGCAAGTAGGGCTGGTATACCAGCTGAACACAGCGGTCAAGCACCGATTTTTCTTCAGGTTTGAGTCCGCTTTTCCTGCCAGCTGCCAGTTCCATGAAGGAAAATATGAAGTCCATCTTGAGTGCAACCGGATCTTCCTCTTCGCTGTAGTCCAGATTGAGGTCGAGCGGATTAATGCACTGATTGGAGTTGATTGAGATACGTACCACCTCGCCTTGCAGGGCGCTGACCAATGGAGCGTATTCACTTTCTGGGTCGGTGATGATGATCTCATCCTCTGTCACCAGAAAAGCATTGGTGATCTCCCGCTTGGCAGCAAAGGACTTGCCTGCGCCAGGTGTGCCGATGATCAGACCGTTGGGGGTCTTGAGCTTCCTGCGGTCTGCCATCAGCAGATTATTCGAGAGTGCGTTCAGACCATAATACAAAGCCGGAGCGGGTTGAAAGAGTTCCTGAGTGGTGAAGGGCACGAAGATAGCAGTGGCAGAGGTAGTCAGTGCCCTTTCAATCGGCACTGGGTTGATGCCCAAAGGCAGGATGGCGGTCAACCCCCGCTCTTGTTGAAAATTCAAGGGACGCAGACTACAATTGGCGGACTGAGCGATCCCGGCTGCCTGATAAAAGTCATTCTCCAACTTACTTTTAGAGTTAGCCATATTCATCAGCAGGAAGGTCACCAGAAAGAGGCGTTCATTGCGACTTTGCAGGGATTCCAAGAGTGTCTTGGCTTCAGCACCGTAGGTGACCAAGTCGCTGGGCAGGATGTCCATGTCATAACCGGAACGGATGGCTTTCTTCTGTTCTTCGATTTTCATCTTGTCCAGGTCAGTGATCTTGCGTTTGATCAGCTTGATCGCTTCAGTCTGTTCAATGCTTTGAATATGTAGCGTGACTGCCAGATCGTTCTCAAGTATGAGGAAATTCTTGAGCAGCTCATCGGAGAGCTCCGGTGCCAGGATTTGCAGATAGGAGACCTGAGCATGTTTCCCACCCATGCGGAAGCTGCTGTTTTCGCGGAAGTCAAAGCTATTAGGCGCGATGAAGTCCTTGGTTCCCAATCCGCTGGCTTTGAGCTGTTTCCAGTCGAAGTGAAATTTCTCCTGACTTTCATTCATCAGGTCGTGCATCACTCGCAGGCGTTCTGCCCCGTTCAAACTTTGGGCGATCGCTCCCAGCCCGCGCAAATGGCCAAAGAGGTCCAGTTCGATACGCTCCAGGCGCACTTTAGCAGTTTTGTATGAATCCGCTTCAATGCCGAAGACCAGGTACTTGCTTTTGACCAGCCCGTTATTGCCTTTAGCCAGTTGGGAGCTGAGCATCTCGGCGTATTCACGGCGGATAGCGTTGAAAGCATCCGGCTGCTCATCAATATCGATCGAAGTTTGATAGTCTTCGATACGGCCGGAATGGTTGTAGAAACAGAGCTGCACTTTGATTGAGCTGTCGAAGTAGTTAAGTAGTTCGCAGTATTTATCAAAAATGGCTCGTTTGTCTTCTTCCAGGGCGAGCTGATAATTGATATCCTGATATTGGATTGCCTTAGAATAGAAGTGTTCGTTCACCTGACAAATCCCATCCGGATAGATCAGCTTATAGGCTAGCGTCTTTTGCGCTGTTTTGGGGATCAGCTGCTGCGGTTTATTATTTTTTGGCCGCTTGATAGGTAATGGCTTAGTTTCTGGTTTTTGCTTTTTTCTTTGCACGGGTAAGCAACTCCTTTCTTAGATTGAGTTCGGATTGGAGGATGCGGTAGAAGTTATCGGTTTGATAGGGACGGATGCGTGGATATAGGAAACGCACACGGATAAAGTTACCGATGAAAGCTTCCAGAGGCATGCCATCCTTTTCATATAAGGCGAAGGCGAACAACGGCAGCATCACCAGCACCATCAGCAGGGCGGCCAGATCGTTTCCCAGGGTCAAACGGGTGAACAGGTATAAGGGAACTCCGGTCAATCCGGCTGCCGAGAAACAGATTAGTTGTCTGCTGGTGAGGTTGAGCGCTAATTTGGTTTTGACCCGGTTGAGGTCTTTGGGTACACTGACATAAGCCAAGAGGGACTCCTTTCTCCTAATGGGCGTTGAAAATCGATTTGGACAAGCTCCCTGTCTTGAATAAAGAGAAACAGAGGAGCAGGGTATAGGCAGCGATTTGAAAGATGCTTGCGTGAATGTTCTCGGTAAGAATTATGCTTTGCACCAGCACGGTGTATATGGCGACACAAACCATCATGAAAAAGCCTTGAAAACCCAGTGCGGCCAAGTTGCGCAGGTAGTTATTGCCCATCTGACCCCATTCCCGGTTAGCCAGAGTGGCAAAGGGGATCGGCGCAACCGAACAAGTTAGAAAGATTTCGATCATACGACCATAGAGGATCACCGTTATCAGGACAGAGAGCAGCTTCATGGCATTGCCCACGAGCAATGTCTCTATGGACAAAGCAGCTAATTCGGCGATGCCTTTATCCTGTAGTCCGGCAAGCATGCCCGCCAGGACAGTGCTGATATCGATATAAGCACTGCCGCTGATCAAAGCTGAAGCTGCGTTTACCACGTGCTGGGCGACATCAAAGATCGCCATTGTGATATCAAAAGTTCGTGTTACCAGATAGACAGCTACCCACATCTTGAGGAAGTACTTGAAGAAACTGAAACTGTCCCCGTCATGTAGGTTGTTCTTCTCAGTAATCATTGTGATTAGCTCGTAGCAAAACACGAAGGTGATGACCATGCCTGCAATGGGGATGATCACTGTCTCAGAGAGTGAGCGGATCATGCTGAAGATATTGCCATTCCAGCCTTGGGGTGTCTGCCCAATTTGTTCGGCGATCGTGGCTGTCTTTTCATTGACATCCACGAACATGGTCGTCAGGTTGCTTTCGATCAGTCCGATGAAGAACTCACGGATAGCCTGCTCTATCTTGTCTAAAAGACCTTGCATCGATATTATCCGAAAAGACCAGCCAGGAGGGGAATTAGTTTAATGCCGATCAGGACGACACCACCACCGGCCATGAGCTGTTTGATGCCCTGGCTTTTGGCACCCGGGTTATCGTTGCCATAGCCTTCGAGCAGGTTGATAACCCCCCAGACGGAGAGACCCGCGCCCAGGGCAATGACTAAGATTTTGAGAATGTTGACTGCTTCGTTGAAGAATTCCATATGCTGACCTCGCTTGTTGAATTGGCACCTCGAAATTGAAGTGCACTGATACTTAAACATGTGTCAGGAGATTTTTGCCAAAGAGGTCAATTGAAGAATTTTTCAAAAGTGAAGAACCATACTTTTTAGGGCATTTGAAGATAGCAGACTACCAAAAAAATTATTAAGATTTTTAGTTAGCACTTGAAGCGGATTCAATACTTGCTTTGATCCTTAACTCAAGGTTCAGGTAGCTTTCGGGAAAAAAATGACTAATCAAATTTGGGTTCAAGGAAGTTACAGCCAAATTTTAGGGGTAGAAAAGTTTAGTTAAACTTATGAGATATTTCATTGCAATGCTCCAGTTCATCGTCTAGTAAATATGAGGACTGATTGATTGGCTGGGGTGAATCCGATCTGTTATATCCTGTTCAAAGGATAGAAACTTGACACGGATTTGACACGCAATAATTTATACTTCAATTGATAAACCATATTTCAGTTATTTCAACGAAAAAGTGAGTGCTTGAAATGTTCTCGCCTTTTTCAACTAAATGAAAGGAGCTCTTATGCCTGAAAAACCATTCATTCAGCTTTTCAAAACTCCAAATTCCGCATATCTGTTGGATGTAAATAGAAACGAGTTGCTTCCGATAAGCGGGGAATCTCATGCTTATCTGATGAAGCTCTTGAAGGGAGAAACGAATAGCGAATCCCCGACTGACGAAATTCTTGAACTTAAGGAAGAAGGCTATCTCACTACCGATAGCAATGTCAGGGAGGTTTGTCATGTATATACAGAATTTCTGCCCTGGTTTCTCAATCGTAAGATGACGAAAATCACTTTACAAGTAACTCAAAAATGTAATTTCAGGTGCAAATACTGCATCTATACGCCAAAAGCAGGCTCAAAACAGCGAACTCATTCTCAACGAAGCATGAGTTGGGAAGTTGCAAAAACAGCGGTTGACTTTTTGTGGGCACATTCAGTGGATAGCCGACGAGTAAACATCGGTTTTTATGGTGGTGAGCCATTGATTGAATTCCGTCTCATACAGCAGATAGTTCAGTATTGTCAGGAACGCTTTGATGGGAAAGAGCTGTCTTTCAACATTACCTGTAACGGTTCTTTGCTTACGCCTGAAATTATTCGCTTTTTCTCTGAGAATTCAGTTGATCTAATGATTAGTCTTGATGGTCCAAAAGAAATAAATGACCTGAATCGGGTCTTTGCTAACGGAGAAGGAACTTTTGACCGGGTTATGGAAAAAATTAATCTTGTAAAAGCAATTGATCCAGAATATGCAGAGAAGCTACAAATTAGCATGGTCATGGATCCCCGGAATGATTTTGACTGTATCAATCAAATATTTCTCGAAGGAAATGCGGTCAACAGTTTGGCTATCCAGCCCTCATTGGTGGATCATGAGTTGGATGATGAAGAGCTTCAATTCTCAGAAGGATATTCCTGGAAATACACTTATCAGCAATTCCTGGCTGTACTGGCATACTACAATCGTTTTGACAGAAACAAAGTTTCACCTATAGCTCTGCGTGGATTAGACTCAATTTCAAATGACGAAGAAATTATTGGTCAGGGGTCGGGCTTAAGAGAAGTTGAAGCTCCAGCGGGTCCTTGTATCCCGGGTCAATTACGGGCTTTCGTTGACGTAGATGGAAAACTGTTCCCTTGCGAACGAGTTAGCGAAACATCAGATGCCATGCAAATCGGCGATATTTATAACGGCTTCGCAATCGAAAAAGCATCGAGGGTTTTGAATGTCTGTCAATTAACAGCTGAAGAATGTAAAAATTGCTGGAGTTTTCGCTATTGTAACCAATGCGCCAAACCTGCTATGGAAGAAAACGGAAGTTTATCGTCAGAAGCGAGATTAAGGCACTGCCAGGATACCAGAAATCAAGCATATTACAAAATATCGCAATATCTGATGTTGAAGGAAATTCCACAATACTACAAAAATCAGATTGAACAGTTGGAGAGGTAAAAATGACAGAAAGAATACCGGTTGGCATCTACCCATTTCAAGCTGAGCTGCTCCCTCTTGTCAGGAACTTTGAAGCACTTCAAGATAAATATGCCTTGAAAAAGGTGATGGCTTTTCAGGGTTCTGGTTTAATCGGAAGAGATGTTGGATATGCTTGTAATCAGCCAGATACAGGCATAATAGCAGAGGCGCTCAACGACGACACGCTGAAAGATATTGATTATTTGTTAATTATCAATCCTTTGAAAGATCAGGAAAAGACAGACGAAAAGCTGATAGACGCAGCCAGGAAGGCGATCCAATTGAATAAAAAAGTTCGTTTTTATTCCAACCTTAGCGATAACTTGTCAGAATTAGTCTTTTATCTAAAAGTAAAATATCCGGATTATGTCAGCTTGTCCTTCGGGGAAGAGACAAGCGAAGAATCTGTTTATGGAAGTGTTTTCTACTACAAGCGACCAGAAGTGCCGGTCATACTTGTTGGAAGCTTGGTTGAAAATCCGGATGCGCTGGAAATCCTTTGCTATCTGCAGAAAAACTTTGTTGAGCAAGGCATCAAAACTTTGGTCTTTTGCAAAACTCCAGGTGGGGCTTTGTTTGGTTTTGAAGACCTCACCTCAATATTGAACATGACCACGTTCACAGAAGCTCTAAAAGTTGAAGAGATTAACCGTCATGCCAACAACCTCGTCAAAAAAAAACCAACCTGATTTAATCCTGGTAGAATCAACAGACGCAGTAATGAGGTTTAATGACATCACGCCTAACGGCTTTGGCATTCAAACCTATATGCTTACTCAGGCATTTCAGCCAGATTATCTTATTTGTTGTGTACCTTTTGAGTTAGCTGTGCCTGAAATGATTGAGGCGTTGAGCAGAGACTTTGAAGTCAGGTTAGGCACGCCCATTCATGCTGTGCAAGTCAGCAATATTGTGGTTGATTCAGCCGAAAACTTGCAATCTCATCTGATGTCATATGCTTATGTTCCAACAGCTTACTCAAAGGCAAAAATCTCAGGAAGCGATTCGGCTGGTATCCCAATTTATGACATTGTTGGCAATCAAAGTAGCCTTTTGTTTGAATATATCTCGAATCTTCTGGGTATTAATTATGAAAGGGAACAGTGATGGAGGAAACAGTGAAAATGCTTGTAATCAGTACACTGAAAGAATTGTACGGTTTACCGGATGAATTGTTTATTGAAGAAAACTTCAATGAGCCACTAAGCGGAAAACTTTTCCGTTTATCAAAGATTGACCTGGTCTATCTCTTTTTTGAGTTTGAAAAAAGGCTTGGCTTGAGAATTGAAGAAAGCGAATTGCACGATTATGGTTTTAGCACGATAAACGATATAACAAAAGCCCTTGAAGGCATGACAAAATGAAGGGCAGCCGGTTCTGATTGAACACAGCTGTTACGACCAATGAAGGTCATCGACAATTGAAGTTTTTAGTAGAAAAGGAGACGAAAATGCAAGCAAATAAAAGCAGTAGAATGAAGTTGAGCAGCGTGGAAGCGTATGCCGTATGCATTTGTGCTACAACTACCTGTTCTTGTGACTGTAGTTTTTGTAATTGTGGCTGTACGGGAGTTTTTGTAAGTCAGGTGAACAGGATCAATTCAAACCAGGTTACTGGATTGAGCAATGAAAGTGGCATTGAGCAGTTCTATGATCAGGATGCTCGACGATTATAGTAACCCCAAAATATAGTTAGAGTCCGCGACAGTCTATGACTTTATAGTCTGCTGCGGACAATAACGATTTAATAAAAGAAATACATGTTATCAAAAAGCACATCATGCAATTTTCCTTATACTTTGAATTTAATTGATTAAAAGTATTAATGGATTTATCGGGAGTTAAATTGAGAAAAATGAGACAAAACGTCATCCTCAAATCAATCAGTCGCAAGCCAATTATCGCAATTCTTCTGACTTTATTGATAGGGTTAATTTCTTACGGCTTTGTTGGCAAAGCAGTTGAGA
>CAYVOY010000003.1:3302-24724 GCA_964453395.1 uncultured Anaerolineaceae bacterium | reverse complement strand
TCATTATTAATATTAATTTCAGCATAAGAGCTTGCCTCCTTAGGTTGAAAAAACAAAAACAATAGAACCATAATAAAAAAAATAACTTTGGGATGATGCTTAATCATTTTATTTTCCTTTCGAATTTATGCTCTTACTCTTTATTGCCGGAAAAATTTTCAATCTGTTCCCAAAAATACTAAAACCGTTCAAATAAGAATAAGAGGTGTAACTATTAATTGGGTTAATTTTTTTTCTACTTACTTATATAGACGCTTAAACTCCCAAATGTGTTGCAATTTTTCAATTTTTCGTCAAATTGCTTACCAAATGCTTGAGAGAATAGCTTAAAAAGAAAGTTTGACTGCTAAACGCTGGCTTTTTTACAATCAAACAACTATTGGATCTTTATGGTTTAGAGAATAAACTCTCTGCAACCTTAATAATTTCATTTTTAGGGAGTGTGCTGGTTACAACAAATATATGCTTGTTGTCTGTCCAAATCAAATCGCTCAAGCCATCCTTACTCGCGAAATGAGCATCGTAACCATGGATGATTTCGATGCTTTTTTCATCGAGGTTTTCATTGTCTGTTAATATTCCCGCCGTCAAACCCACAACATCGACATCAACATAATTTTCATTGTCATCAATGAAGAGATAATAAGCACTATAGGGCGCGACATCTTCCTGGTAGAGCCTGAAGCCTTCCGGAACATAAGCCGGGAAATAAGCTCCTTCGGGGAGTTCGTAAATAACATTCTCGTTTTCACCGTCTTCGTTTGTTTGCTCAACAAAATAGCGGGTAACAATCGGGTTTTCTTCGGAAAGCAGCTTGCTAACCCATTTTCCAGCAGAAGCAATGTTTGGAACAATCAGGAAGGATAAAATCAAAACAATTAATGCCCAGCCAACTGCATTACCCCAGGCAGCTTGCGGTCGCAAAAAACCTGGAAACTGCCATTTTCGCTTGGGCTTGGGGTCAAGCGATGCCATCATTTTCTCTTGAAAGCCGGGGGAAGGCTCAAAGTCGTAATCTTTGGCTTCCTCCAAAAGTTGGAGTCCCTTTTTCTCGGCGGCTTCACGGACGGCGTTCCGAAAAAGCTGGTCATATTTAGCTGAATCGATTTTCTTCTTCTTCATCTTTCATCTCTTGCAAATAAACTTCCAAAGCCTTCTGCCTGGCTCGTGAAAGGCGACTGCGGACTGTGCCACGTTTGATATTCAGCTCTTCTGCAATCTCGACATCACTCATATCCAGTAAATATTTGGCTTCAAGAATCTGTTGATGATTTTCAGAAAGCTTTAAGATCGCCCTCTTGAGGCGGGTTTCGGTTAATTTGTCTAACAAAGCTTCTTCAATATCCGTCTCATCTGTCAGCCTGTCTTCAAAAACTTCATCAAAATCAGAAAAAACATCTTGTCGATCTCTTTGATTGCTGCGAATTTGATCAATTGCAGTGTTCTTAACTATACTAACGATATAAGCGGCTAAACTGTTCCCATTTAATTGACGAATTTTGTTCAGGTTTTTATTAATTTTGATAAAAGAAAGTTGAACGACATCCTCGGCATCCTCTTTTTTGTCGAAAAAGCGATTGGCACACTTAAACATCATCTTGTAATAATCGACATAGATGTTGTTGACAAATTCCCTGTTGTCTTCTTCAGAAAAATCAGACTTGCTAAAAAGATCTCTCAGCTTCACCTTTTCACCACTCCCGCCATTATACAGTAGAACGGAAAACGGGAAACGGGGAGCAGGAAACAGGAAAAAGGAAACAGGAAAAAATATCTGCTTCAGAATAGAGCTCTGACGGGGGCGGGTTTCCCTAATTGGGCAATTTCAAAAAAACGTTTTGAACCCGCCCGCACCCTTGTATTATCAACCAAATAATTAATATTATATTCAAATCAGGATCTGATGTGGTTCCACTATTATTCTTATGATTGATGCGGTGTGTTCCATATTGAGAATTGCTGAGGCACTTATGTGTGTTTAATTCAATAACAGCATTTGATATAATGAACACAGGGCGATTTTTGGCAGGGCTCAACAACTTGGCACAAAAGCGAAGATCTAAAGAATAAGCGACTATCTTTCACATCAAAGATTGACTATGCTTAATGAATTTGATATTACAAAAAGATTCGGAAATTCGTTATACTAGTTGAAAGTACAGGAAGTGTATACCACATGCCTACCCACGCAAAACCCTGGACTGGATTGGGATAATTTATATTGACCCGAATTTTTAGAGTAGCTACAGATAAGAGAAATAACGATGAGCATAAAGTACCAAGCTGAGCAAATACTAAAAGACGCATATGGCCTAGAAGCACGTTTTCGCGAAGGGCAGCTTGAGGCAATTGAAGCAACTCTCAACAACAAACGTACACTTATCGTACAAAAGACTGGTTGGGGGAAAAGCATAATCTATTTTATTGCTACCAGGATGATACGGGAGAAAGGCGGCGGAACAACCCTCATCATTAGCCCTTTGTTAGAGCTTATGAATAATCAAATCGAGACCGCTTCTTTGTTTGGGCTTAAATGTGAAGTTCTGAACTCCACCATAAAACAATCTGCTGATCGTGAACGCATACTTGATGAATTGCAAGCGGGGGTTGCGGATGTTTTTTTCACAACACCGGAGACGCTGTTTAGGGAGGAAGTTCAATCAATTATAGCGAACGTAAACCTGGGTCTTTTTGTAATCGATGAAGCACATTGTCTCTCTGATTGGGGACACGACTTCCGTCGCGAATATAGTCGTCTATATAATATTATTAAAATGTTACCTTCCTCCACACCGGTGTTATGCACTACTGCCACTGCGAACAACAGGGTTATTGAAGATTTGTCCGAACATCTTGGAAAAGAAATATTTGTCTCACGAGGCGATTTAATGCGAAAATCGCTTTGTCTGCAAGTTGTGCTTTTGCAAGACAGGGCGGAGCGTTATGCTTGGATTCTTGACCACTTAAATGATTTGCCGGGAACCGGCATCATTTATTGTCTTACTAAGCGAGATTGCGACTACCTATGCAACTTTCTAAAGCAGAATGGTGTGAAGGTTGAAGCATATTATTCTGATACTATGCGAGAAAAAAACGGACTAAATGCAAACGCGATCAGTAAATTTAAACATAATAAAATCAAAGCTATTGTGGCAACTATCAAACTCGGCATGGGCTATGACAAGCCAGATATAGGTTTTGTTATTCACTATCAGTGTCCGCAAAACATAGTAGCCTATTATCAACAAATTGGACGTGCTGGACGGAGCATTGATAAGGCTTATGCAATTTTAATGACCGGGCCGGAAGACGAAGACATTTTAAATTATTTTATTGAGAATGCTTTTCCTGAAGAAGCATTATGCAACAAGATTTTAGCTGTAGCAAACGACAAGAGCCAAAATGAGATATTAGCAGCTATAAACGGGCGAAGGAAAAGCATAATCTATGCTCTTCAATTTTTAGAGTTTGACGGCTATTTGCGAAAAAGTGAAGGGAAGCACTATAGGGTTCCAAAAATATTCCGATACGATCATGAGCATTATCATGCGATTACTGAAATACGAAGACAGGAAATGCAACAAATGCACGCACTGACAGAAACAGATGAGTGTTTGCTTAGCTATACCGTTGACTGCTTAAATAATCCTCATGGACCTGCTTGTGGACGCTGCGCAAACTGCGTTGGAAGACCCTTGATATCCCAAGATTACTCCATGGAGTCCTTATATAAGGCTCAGGAATATATTAACCACTTAATATTAAAAATTGAACCAAGGCTCCAATGGCCGATTACAGATTTGACCAGACAGACAAGAATACCATACCCATTTCAACCAGGTATATGCCTAAGCAAATATGGGGATGCCGGCTACGGGGCGATGGTGAAGCAGGACAAATATCGAGCAAATGAATACCGAGATGAACTTCTTGCCAAGACCATAAACATACTAAGGAGCGAGGTTCTGAAAAACGACATTCAACTTCTTACCTATGTTCCTTCACTGCGAAATGACAAAGTAAAAATTTTTGCAAAGAAATTAGCAGCTGCGTTAAGACTTCGGTTTTTCGAGGTCATTGAAAAAAGTGAAGCTCCGCCACAAAAAAGTATGAGGAACTCGTCCTTCCAATGTCAAAACGCACTTCAGTCATTTTCTGTTCCTTCGAATGTTAGCATCTTTGGTAAAGCAATGTTGGTGGACGATATTATGGATTCACGCTGGACTTTGGCAGTATGTGCAAACCTGTTGGGAGAATGTGGATGTGAATCCGTAATTCCATTCTGCCTTGCCGATTCAAGTGATGGAGGATTAAATGATTGACAATTTGCGCGATATCGTGATTGCCCTTTGCCTCGAAACAAGTGAAAAGAACAATAAGATTAAACCGCTAACCACTTCAGAATTTTATGAATTGCTCTCATCTATTGAGGTGTACAACAATTTTAACAATTCAAACCAGCTGCTTTTGTTTGAGGAAAACCAGCGATCTAATCAAAATATTGAACTTGCAGCTCTTCGAGACATTGAAGCAGATTTTATGGCTCACGATTTGGGCTTGAAGGGAGATTTGCCCGAAAAAATAGTGTCCCTGATGAAACGCATGAATTCATTGGCATTCGAACAGGATAAACTTGAAAGCCAAGGAATCAAGATAGGCACAATTTTTGATGCTGATTATCCCGAGAAGTTAAAAGCCGGGCTGCACGCCAAGCCAAATTCTTTGCGCGAACCTCCCATTTTGTACTATTGCGGGGAGTTAAAAATTGCAAAAAGCAACTTTGTTGGTTTTGTTGGTTCCCGGGTTGTAAATGAAGGCGATGTTGTTTGGACACAAAGAGCGGTAGAAAAGATTTGTACTGAAGCCGAGCAAGAAAATCAAATTTTTGGCATCGTATCCGGTGGAGCCGAAGGGATAGATAAAATAGCCGAAGATACCGCAATCAACTTAGCCATGCCTGTTGTCGAATTCTCAAAGAATATGCGGATCACACTCAAGGAGCCAAAATATTTAGATGCCATCATGGCAGGAAAGATGTTATTAATTTCTAAAGTGAATCCTTTGAGAAATCTTTCTCGCATGGAAGCTACATCCCACTTTATGAATCGCAATAAATACATTTACGCAGCTTCTAATTATACTATTGTGGTGAAATCAGCCAAAGGCTCCAAAAGTGGTACATGGGCAGGCGCTTCAGAGGCACTAAAGAGGAATATCGGAAAAGTGTTTGTACGGGATGTCGATTATGATGGGAATCAAGACCTGATTAGAATGGGTGCCAAACCGCTGTCAATAAGTTAACATTGTTATGTAAAGTATTACAGATTTATAATAAGTGTTGGTCAGATATCTTCTCCAATTCGGTTTGTCCCGCAATTAGAGGGTTTACTATCATGGATAATTGCGATTTTATAAGATTGAAATCACAATTCAAGTCAAGTGTTTTAACACTTATCTTATTGCCGCTCATCCTATATTCACAATCAGGCTGGATTGATTCGTCTGTACGGGCATACAAAAGCATGCCCGATACATTTCCGCTACTACCAATATCTTTGTTTTTTACATAGGTGAATATTTGATATAGATTATGGGAATGTATTGTATGACTGTTATATTGTGTATTAGCTTGAAGCGTATGCGTGTAATACTTTGCATCAATTATCAGCGTTTTTTCTCGATACGAAAGCATAATATCACATTGCATTCTCGGAAGTAAAGTTGTTATGTCGTCATCAGTTTGCCAGTCGATTTGCGATGCATTTGCTGTTATCATCGGATATTCTTTACGATAGAACTCAAGTATAAACTTTTCGTACAATCGGCTCATTCTTTGGTCGTCAAGAAATGCTGCTAACTTATATTCGCCTTTTTCCGTTGTCAGCAATAAACCTGAAAGCACAAACTGACAAATACTCAAAAGCATTCGGTAAGTTTGATTGTTTCGGGTAAAACGAATAGTATTCCAACGAATTGATGCAGGTTCAATTTCAGAAACTCCTTCAAAAAACAACATTTCCCTTTTCAAAATGTCTTTATACTCACTTTTAACACTCGTTTTTCTAATTAAAAGGAGCGTTGTAGTTTTTATAATTTGATTAAATATATTATTTTCTGAAAGCTCATCAAAGTTGCACGAAAGCCTCTGCTGCTTTTGCAATCGATTTGTGATTGTGCCCTGAATATCTATCTTGCCACGCATAACCGTCAGGTTTTCATTTTTTTCAATATACTCACGATGAAGTCCTTGCTTTACTTGCTGCGCTATAGCTTTTGATAAAATAGCAGCAAACAAATCGTGTATATTTTCGAATTTTTCAGAAGCGATTTCGTCGTAGTTCGATTGGTTCAGCACTTGAAAAGCATAGGTGAGCATATAATATATGTTTTTTATTACTATGCTTTTATCTTTAATCATAAAAAGCACCACGCAACAAATTAGTCCAATGTTGAATTTTTTGAGAATCGTCAAACCAGTATTCATTCAACATAGGAATAATTTCGTATTCTATAACAGAGCTTAACCAATTATCATTACTGTTATTACCGCAAAAATAGCTATGTCCTATACAAAAACCTTTTCCTAATGACTTATCCGCAGCAATAGTCCTATTCAATTCAGCTATCTGAGTAATAACAGAATCAAAAGTTTCACTATTACATTCTTTTTGATATTTTTTAAATCCATCAGAGTTGAACCCGGGTTCCATATCAACAAAACTAAACCTTCTTCGCAAAGCATAATCAATCATTGCAAGACTTCTGTCAGCAGTATTCATCATACCGATTAAGTAAACATTTTCAGGAACTGAAAAGGGCAATCCGCTATAGGCAAGTGTCGCTTCTGTATTTCGATAGTCCTTTTCAATAAGCATTAGAAGTTCTCCGAAAATCTTGCTCATATTTCCACGGTTAATTTCATCAATAATGAAGAAAAACGGCTTATCAGGTTGGGTCGAGGCTTTTTGGCAGAAACGATAAAACACTCCGTGTTTAAGTTCAAAACCATCACCTTCTGGCTTATATCCCATGATAAAGTCTTCATACGAGTAGTTTTGATGGAATTGAATAAATTCAATATGATGATTGTCTTTTTGGCCCATAATAGAATATACAAGGCGTTTTGCCGCAAATGTTTTTCCTACACCGGGAGGCCCCTGAAGAATAATGTTTTTCTTGTATTCCAAAAGGGAGCGAAGAGTATCGTAATTATCCTCACTCATATATACTTCATTCAGAAAATCCTCTTTTGTATAAACAGGAATTTCTTCGATTATTACAGTTGGATTTACGTCAGGAATTAAACCCATAATAAACTCATATTCGCCTTTCGTAAGTTTGAAAAAGCTGCCGTCAGGATCTGCGAAAAACTCCATTTCAGACAATTCAGGACAATTTTTAAGAACATCATAATCAAAAGGAACACAAAGACCTTCCGTTTTCTCAAAGTGAAGATTTTCGTCGTCATCTTCATCGGTAACACGTGCAAGGGCAACAATCTGATTTGCAGGATCGCTTTCGTATACGATAGTTAAATCACCCGATTTTGCATCCAAAAAATTTTGGAATATACGGCGCTCATTTCCTCTTTCGTCATAAAGGCTACAACTTTGCTTTTCTCCCGGCTTAATATTTGCAGAACTCCAAGAAAGCGGATTTGCATTTAACCACCAGTAGTTTTGGTCATCATCGTCTTTTGCATATAAATCAATTTTTGATAAATCAAATTGTTTTAATGCTTCAGCTAACTCATCTCGCAATTTCCAAACCCAGCTACCTTCTGTAACGCCATCTGCCTTACGACCTAAATATAGAACTGTCCAAAACCTCGACTTTCCGGAATCTCTTGGAAGGAGAGGACAATTTGTTTTCTCAGCAATTCTTTTGGCAAGCATAGTAGAGCCCATATTGTAAAATTGAGGAGATTCACCATACTTTACAGAAAGCTGTTTACAAGTAGCAGCTCCACCATAATCATAAAAGCGTTTCATAATTTTCAGGCTTGTCTCATTGAAAATAGCCGGATCGTTTAACATTGAAGTCCAATCCTCTACAGTAAATCCAGGCGTATAATCAGCAGGGAACCAATCAGTAACAGGTTGTTTTGCCTTTTGCGAATAAACCTTACTGATATAAGAGCCAATATCAATGGTAAGTGTCTTAAGTGAGGGATCAGGATAGCAATTCTCGGTTAATGACGATTTAAGGATATCAGCCATTTCATCATCTAAGATTAAACAGTCGCAAATTTCATTATACAAACGAATGGCTCCAATAACATTATCTGTGGAAACTCCTCTTTTCGGAATAAAATCACTCTCAAGTTCATTTGCAACGGCAAGAACGTCATTATGCTTGTAAATATAATATTTATCAGGATAGCGCAACCATAAATAAGTACTAATAGAATTAGCATTTTGATAATGTGATTTCCAATCATCTGCACCGTATTTAGAGCGTAATTTTTCTGCTTCTATTTGAAAAGAGTCAATTCTATCGCCTAAATTCTTTGTTTCATCAAAAAGATTGATAAACATTCCACGGGTTGCTTCGGGATCAGCTCCTGCAAATGCTTTTATCATTCCACGAGGAAAGTAGCTCATCGATTTAAGAAGCGCAGAGGCTTTGTGCGTTGCCTGAAGAAACATTTCACTGAAGTCCGCAGCATTAATATCCCAATGGTCTTGGAAATGCTTAACAGCTACCCATTTGAATTTTTCACTTTTCCATCGTGTAGTTTTAAAAACTTTCTTATATTCTTCGATTACGTTGAGCAATTTTTCTTTATTAATCATTACAAAAGACCCTTCGATTTTTTTCAGTGGCATTGCCTGCTTATCCTTGCATTCACTTCGCTAATTTTAATATTCCAAAATCCGCCCATATTTTCGACAGGCATATTTTTATAGTCTATCTAAGTTTAATCTGTATCTCTACTTACGCCAAGATGTTCTCATTATCTCACCAGTAGAGCAACAGCGTACCGTTACTTCATTTATATAAAAAACCCTCTTCTTATAGCATTCCGTCCGTATTATACCTGCTCAATTCATGAGAACTCAATGTTTTTTGTGGTTTTATGTGGTTTAATTTTATGTATTTCCTTTTTATAAATTGATATTATATTTGGAACCAAGTGTGCCATTCTCATTCGTTGTATCGGTTCCTTCAACAACTATCCCGGGCTCAAAATTATCACCGTGGAATCATCACTCCAATCGCTTTCATTTTGCCTCTCTCACCCACTCTTTGGCTCACGTTCCCGGTCATCTAAGGTAAAATTGCTATCATCAAGCTTGAAACGGACTTGGTTTCCATCAAACAGGAACAGAAGCGCATCATGACAGTAACAGAAGACATCAAACAAAGGCTGGATATCGTTGACATTGTTAGTCAAACGGTGAAGTTGAAACGTACAGGCAAAAATTATATTGGTTTTTGCCCATTTCACCAGAATACCCGCACGCCTTCTTTTGTAGTCTTCCCCGAAACGCAAAGCTGGCGCTGTTTTGGGCAGTGCAACGAGGGCGGTGATTTGTTTGGCTATGTGATGAAGCGCGACAATCTCGACTTCCAGGAAGTCCTGAAGCAACTGGCGGACAAAGCCGGTGTGACGCTAAAACCACAGACGCAAGCTGACCGAAGACAGGACGAAGCCCGTCAAAACCTGAGCGAAATCATGGAAGCTGCGGTCGCTTTTTACCAAAAACAATTGCGTGAAAGCACTGCCGGCCACAAAGCTCTGGCATATTTTCACGATCGCGGTTTGAGCGATGAAACCATTCAAATCTGGGGTTTGGGCTATGCACCCGACAGCTGGAACCAGCTTTTGGATCACTTGCTGGCAAAAGGCTATACCAAAGAACTGATTTTGCAAGCCGGAATGCTCTCCCAGGGTGATGATGGCCGGGTTTACGATCGCTTTCGCGACCGCTTGATGTTCCCGATTCGCAATATGTACGGCAAGATGGCCGGTTTTGGCGGACGTGTTTTGAAGCCGGAAGACCTTCCGAAATATTTAAATTCTCCGGCAAGCGATGTTTTCGACAAAAGCCATTTGCTCTATGGTCTCGACCAGGCAAGGGCCGGCATGCGGACCGATTCGCAAGCCGTGATTGTTGAAGGTTATATGGATGTGATTGGTCTGCATCAGGCAGGTTTCAAAAACGCTGTTTCGCCGATGGGCACTGCCCTGACCGAAGCCCAATTCCACTTGATCAAAAAGATGACCACAAACATCATCTTAGCGCTCGACCCGGATGCAGCCGGACAAAAAGGCACCTTGCGCGGCTTGGAAACCGCCCGAAAAGCGATGGATCAGGAAGAACACTTTACCTTTGACTCAAAAGGTTTGCTCAAGATTGAACGCTCGATGAAAGCCGACATTCGAGTTACCACCTTGCCGGACGGGAAAGATCCGGATGAAATTGTCTCGGAAGACCCCGAACTTTGGCGCAAAATTATCAATGATGCACAGCCGGTTGTCAACCATGTAATGGATAGCCTGGCTTCCGGAAAAGATTTGGCAGACCCGAAGGTCAAACGCGAAATTGCCGAAGAAGTTTTACCCTTGATTGAGGATGTGAGCAGTCAGGTTGAACGGGAGGCTTACCGCCAGCGTCTGGCAGCCTTGCTCCGCTTGGATGCGCGAAGTTTGGTCTTGAATTCTGCCCTGGTTTCGCATGACCGCCGCAAGCGGCACGAAAGCCGTGAGCAAAATATCAGCTCTCAAGCAAAAACGCCAATTGCCTTTGCCGCTAAAAATCGCCAACACGAGGAATTCACCATTCAATTTTTGCTTGCCGAGCCGGAATCGCTCTATTTGCTCAATCGAGCGCTGGGTCAATTTAAGCTTGCGGAATTGAGCGTGGATGATTTTCAGGAAGGCGACCTGAGGCACCTCTTCGTTTTGGTCAAACAAGCCCTTGCACAAGACGATTATGAGCCGATTGATTATGTCGAAATGAACCTGGGCGATGATTTCGCCCTACCCCAATTGAGCCTAAGCGAGAGGCAATCGCTCTCGGACACACAATCGAAACTCTTCAAAGACCGCCTTCGCAGCATTTTGCTTTTACGCCAAAACAAAATGGAAGAACGCTCGCGCGAAATTTACTTCCTGCAAAATGAAGCCGAAGAAAAGACTTATACGAACGAGGAAGCCAATTTGCTTTTCGTCGATTTAATTGAAATCCGCCGCAAAATTGACCTCGCTCTCCAAAGCCCCGAATCGGGTGGTTCGGGCCAAATCCGGGGCATCCCCCGCGTCAACAAAACCAAAAGGAGACCCAATGGCAGCACAAAATGATAAAGAGGAAGCTTTTGACCGGGACGAACTCTCCGATTTGAGCAATGATTTTGCGGAAGACCCGATTCAGCTCTATCTCCGTGACATTACGCACGACAAGTTGTTGAATGCTGACGAAGAATTCAAACTCGCCATCATGGTTCAGGCAAAAGAACAATTGGTGCTCTATGCAAAGGATGATCTCGGCTTGGATGTGGAATGCATTTTCAAGGATATGTGCACAACTTGGGAACAAGTGAAGCGGGATGCCTCTCGTTTGCATTATCATGAGCCTGAATTGCGTGAAATAATGAGCGAAGCGGCTGCCTTGGATCAGGCAGAAGTTTATCAGAGCAATTCTGCTATGCGAAATTATCTAAACGACCCGCGGTGGGGCTCCGACAAACATTGGGAAGTCCTGGCAAGAGATTTGGTTCGCTTCTTTATGGATGCCTATTTGTTGCCTGTGGAATGGCTCAAAGGGATTATCGCAAAATTAGATGAGAAAGAAGACGATTGCCTTGAAGATTCCATGCTGGCAGATATCCCCCCCAGAGCTGATCTCGAAGAGAGAATCCGCCAGGTTCAGGAGAATGCAGAATGGGCGACACAACAATTCGTCGAATTCAACCTGCGTTTGGTTGTCAGCCTTTCCAAACCCTATCGAAACCGGGGTGGCGGAATGATGGATTTGATCCAGGAAGGCAATCTGGGCTTGCTTCGGGCGATTAGCAAGTTTGACCCATCCAAAGGCTTTCGCTTCAGCACCTATGCCACCTGGTGGATTCGCCAGTCGATGGGCCGCTACATCATGGACAACGCCCGCACAATTCGGATTCCTGTGCATGTCGTGGAACAAATCAGCAAGTTGGTGAAAGTGCAGCACGATTTACTCCAAACTCTGGGCAGAGATCCAACTTTTGCAGAAATTGCCATGAAATCCGAATTTTTGTCTGCTGAAGATCAAGAAGAACTTCAAAAGCTGGATGGAAATCGCGATTTGGCAAACCCCGCCCTATTGCACCGCTGGGATGATGCCACCCAAAAGGTTGAATCGGTTTTCAAATCGACAGAAGAGCCGGTATCACTCGAAAGCCCGGTTGGCGATTCAGAAGATGGCGTTCTGGGCGATTACATCCGGGATAATGAGATTGAAGAACCAATCGAGGAAGTCTTGCGCGATTCGCTTCGTGGAACAATTCGGGAAACGTTAAATGCTCTGCCCGAGCGCCAGCGCGAAATTTTGGAATTGCGCTTTGGCTTGGTTGACGGACATTATCATACGCTTGAGGAAATCAGCCAAAAATTTGGCCTAACCCGTGAAAGAATCCGGCAATTGGAGTCCTCCGCCCTTCGACGTCTGCGCGACCCTGCCAGAAGCAATCCATTGCAAGATTTTGTTGACGAAGATTAACCATTCTTCAGGTTAATTATTCTTCAAATCAGGAATTCATGAACTATCGAACAACATTCTTTCAGAACCCGAACGATTTCCTTGACCGGACGCTGGAAAGATTGGCAAAGGACGAAACTCGGAACAATTTGATTTTGGGTTTGGCTTTGCGATTGAAGGAAAACCCTCAGGCTTATGGCAAATCGAGTCCGCTGATGGTTAGCGTTAGCGATGAAAACGACGAACTTTGTGCGCTTGGACTGATGACGCCACCTTTTGCGATGGTAGTCCAGTGTGAACCGCTCAACCACGAAGCGCTTGAGATTTTAGCGATGGATTTGCAACTGGAAGGCTGGGAATTGCCCGGTGTAAACGGAGAAGCAGAGGTGAGTGATGCTTTCGCCCGCATTTGGCAGGCTAAGACAAAACAAAAGGCTGAATTGATTGAACGTTTACGGGCTTATGAGCTAAGAGAATTGGAAAAGATTGATTATCCAGCCGGGAAAATGCGCATCGCCGAAGAGAAAGATGCGCAACTGGCTTGCCAGCTGCTGAATGCAATGCAGGAAGAGTCAGTTCTCGGTCCTCGGAGAGAGTTGACTGTCGAGGGTTCACTGGAAAGCATTCGCAAGAAGCAAAGTTTCTTTTGGGAAGTTGACGGGGAAGTTGTTGCCAGTCTGCTTGCCAAGCGTCCGCAAATCAAGGGCATATGTATAAGTGGGGTCTATACCCTGCCTCAACATCGCCGAAAAGGCTACGCGCGGGCGTTGGTAGCCGAAGCCTCCAAAGAAATGCTCGCCCGCGGTTATGAATTTACCAATCTTTTCACCGATTTGGCCAACCCCACCAGCAATAAAATCTATCAGGAAGTTGGCTACCGTCCGGTCTGCGATTATCATCTCTTTTCGTTTAATGAATAAATGGGTGGAATATCAAAAACCCTTGACTTCTAAGACGGTATCTACCGAAAAATTGCAATAAAAAGAGGCTGGTCTCATATTTGAGCCAACCTCTTCATTTATCTTAATTGAGAAAGCTAATCCGAAAACGGATTTAGTTATCTTCTTTCATCTCTCTGGTACGGGCGTCCATAACTTCTTGTGCCAGATGGGTGGGGACCAAATCGTAATGGTCGAATTCCATCGAGAATGTTCCACGGCCACCGGTCATTGAGCGCAAGGTAGTGGTATAGCGCATCATTTCAGAAAGAGGCACTTCGGCGTTGATGGTAGACTTGCCACGGTCGGTATCCATACCTTGAACGCGGGCACGGCGAGTGTTGAGGTCGCCCATGATGTCGCCCATGTTAGCTTCCGGCATGTGGACAGAGACTTTCATAATCGGTTCGTAAAGAACCGGATTGGCAGCGCGAATTGCCAGTTTGAAGGCTTCGCGACCGGCAATTTCGAAAGCAACCGGTTTGGAATCGACGGGATGTTCCTTACCGTCAAAAACGGAAACACCAATATTGTGAACAGGAAAACCAGCGACAACGCCTTCTTTCATGACTGCGCGAATACCTTTTTCAATCGGAGCCATGTAGTTGCTGGAGATTGCACCACCGAAAACATCGTTCTTGAAGGAAAATTCTTCACCCTCAATGGGGAAAACTCTGAGGTGAACTTCACCAAACTGACCGGAACCGCCGGTTTGCTTCTTATGGCGGTACATGGCAGTGCCTTCTTTAGTAATGTGTTCTTCGTAGGGCACTTTGGGTTCGTGCTGGTCGATGAAAAGCTGGAATTTTTGTTCAGCTCGTTTGATCACGACGTCAAGGTGCTGGTCGCCCATACCAAAAATAAGAGTTTGATGGGTGGCAGCTTCCATATCCCAAGAGAAGGTAAGATCTTCTTCAGCCAGGCGGTTGAGCGTTTGGCTCATCTTGGCGGCATCAGATTGCGTACGAGGAGTAATCGCGATGCGATAGAGCGGGCTGGGATAATGGGGCAGCGGCAAGGACAGGTTTTGCTCTTTTGTGGTCAGTGTGTCACCGGTAACGGTGGAGCTCAGTTTGGCAACTGCGCCAATATCGCCGGCATGAATAACCGGTACAGCTTGCATATCTTTGCCATAGGGCACCTGAACACCGGCCAAGCGCTCTTCTTCATTTTTATTGGAATTCCAAACGCGGGTGTCAGAATTCATTGTACCGGAATAGACACGGAAGAAAGTTTGGCGACCAACGAATGGGTCTGCTGTAGTTTTCCAAACATATGCAGCCAAGGGGCCTTTGTCATCAAAATGGAGTTCAACATCTCCCTTGGGAGAGTGGGCGATAACAGCGGGCAGATCTTTGGGAGAAGGAGCAAGAGCAAGCAAGGCTTCCATTAGGGGAGCGATGCCGATCATGCGGCCACCGGCTGCGGTCAAAACGGGGATGATATTGGTTTCTTGAATCGCTTTGCGCAAACCTTTTACGATTTCTTCAGAAGTCAAATCGCCACTGTCGAAATATTTTTCCATCAGGCTTTCTTCGGCTTCAGCGGCTGCTTCTACCAAAACCATGCGGGCGGCTTCGGCATCAGACTGATATTCAGCCGGGATGTCGCTGGCGGTTTTGCCGTCGCCAAGGTAAGCTTTCATGCTCACCAAGTCAATAACGCCCTTGAAATCAGATTTTTCACCGAGCGGTAACTGCATTGGAACGAGGCGATAATCAACACTGTTTTGAACAGAATCGAGAGCTTTTTGGAAACTGGCATTATCGCGGTCCATTTTGTTGATGACCAAGATTTTGGGCATCTTGAATTCGCCTGCCAAATCAAGGGCGGTTTCGGTGCCGACTTCAAGACCGGCAACAGAATCGACTAAAATCAGAGCCAAATCGGAAACACGCATAGCAGAAACAACTTCACCGACAAAATCGGTATAACCGGGGGTGTCGAGGAAATTGAATTTAATGTTTTTATAAATAACCGGTAAAACGGATGTGAAGAGAGAGATGTTTCGTTTCTTTTCTTCTTCATCCCAGTCGGATACGGTTGTGCCATCTTCAACACTACCGATACGTGTGGTGGCTCCAGTAAAATTCAGTAAATTCTCCACGAGAATTGTCTTGCCTGAGTTGCTGTGCGAAGCAAGAACGATGTTGCGAATATTATCGGTTGAGAATTCTTTCATTATTGTAGACCTTCCTATTGTCTGGCATGGAATACCACGCGTAAGTTAACATTACGGCGCATTTGCGCCGACTTTTTATTATATCAAAAATTTTGAGCAGAGGAAGACGAAATTTGACCAATTTTATACAGGAAACGGGGAGCGGGGAGCGGGGAGCGGGGAGCCTGACATTAGGAAACTGGAAATAGGAAACAGAAAATCAGAATCATTTTCTTTTAAGTTTTTGTCCGATTTTTTGTTGACAACCCCTCCGCTCCTTGGCTCTTGGGACTTGGCTCTTAGCTCTGTTTCCTTTTTCCCGTTTCCTGTTACCTGTTACCTGTTACCTGTCACCTGTCACCTGTCACCTGTCACCTGTCACCTGTTAATTCATTCTACTTTGTCGAAAAAGAGCGGTAAATGTCCCAAAGAAAGGATATCGCGCCATTCGGCACGGTCGCCTTCGGTCAAAATGCCAACTTCGCGTGCGGTTATCGCCTCGGCTTTATCCATAATCAAATGCATGCCTTGCAGGGTTGAACCTGTGCTGATGACATCATCCAGCAAGACAACTTTTTTGCCTTTGATGGTTTCGAGGTCTTTTTCATCGAGGAAAAGCGTTTGGGCTTTGCCGGTGGTGATAGACATGGTTTCAGTTGAAAGAGCATTGCCCATATAAGGCTTGTAATCTTTGCGCAAGACAACATAAGGCTTTTTTGTCTCAAGAGAAAGCATATGTGCCAGCGGAATGGACTTGGCTTCGGGGGTGAGGATGACGTCATAATCGGTCTCGGCTAATAGTTCGCTAAGTTCCCGGGCACAAGCGTCGACAAGTTCGGTGTCGCCAAGAATGTTGAGGATAGCAATGCGCAAACCCGGTTTGACTTCAAAGAGGGGTAATTCGCGGTAAATACCGGCGATGGTGATAGGATAAGTTTCTCTTTTTTCCATTATTTCTCCTGTTGATGATCTGTTATGATTTTATCCCAAATCGTCCATCCTGGCGGCTTCATTTCTGGAAAATGCCCGGAATAAAGGAAAATCAAAGAATATATTGCTATTAAATAGCTAATGCCGCGGACGCCGACCGCAGCATTAGTGTTTTAAGGAGGAGAAGAAGAAGAAAAGTCGCCCTTACGACTTTATATTACAATAAGAGCAAGTTTAATACTTGACGCTTAACCTACGATTACCCTACGATATTGCCAAGGAGGCTAAAATGTCGGAAAACTCTAATGATTTTGTCCGGGAATTCATCACTCCCATTGGTGTTTTAAGGCTAAGTGCCAATCATTCCGGCTTGAACGCTATTCATCAACGCAATTTAAACTCTGAGAGTTTAGTCAGAGTTGAACCGGACGACCGAAACATCGCTCTTATACTAAATGAAGCGGAAGAACAGTTATTGGCATATTTTGCCGGAGAATCCAAACATTTCGATCTTCCTTTAAATATGAAGGGGATTCCACCCTTTCGGCAGGAAGTATTGAAAGCTGCTGCGAAAATTCCCTGGGGCGTCTTTTTGACTTATGGCGAATTGGCAAAAGCAATCGGTAAACCACAGGCTTCAAGAGCCGTCGGGGCAGCCCTGGCGAGAAACCCTTTTTTGATTGTGATTCCCTGTCACCGGGTGATCGGCGCAGACAAGGCTCTACACGGATTTTCCGCTGAGGGTGGAATCAAGGTAAAACAAAGCTTGCTCGAATTAGAAGGGCAGAAGTTCGTCAACAATAAAGTTATCATTTCGTGAGGTAGAGTGGAAGAAAGCAAAATTTTTAAATCAGGTTTTATCGCCTTGGTGGGCAAACCAAATGCAGGGAAAAGCACCCTGTTAAATCAATTGATGGGACAACCGATTGCCGGCGTTTCATTTAAACCGCAAACTACCCGCCGGCGACAACTGGGAATTCTGACCACCGAACAGTATCAAATGGTCTTTACCGATACGCCCGGTTTGAATAACGCCAAAGATAAACTGGGCAGCTTCATCAATAATGAAGTCAAATTCGCCTTGGAAGATGCCGATATTTTGCTCTATCTTGCCGATGTCAGCAAGACACCGGATGACCTTGACCGGCAGTTGGCGGCCTTAATTAAGGAAAAACGCGACAAGCAAAAGGTTATTCTGCTTTTTAACAAGAGCGATTTAGCCGGAGACAGCCAAATTGGTAAAAACAAACAAGCCTATCAGGCACTCTTTCCTGAAGACCCATCCCTCGAAATTGTTGCCAGGAACGGAAAAGGGCTTGATAAACTGCTTACTAAAATTGAAGAGCTTCTGCCGGAAGGCCCCGAATATTACCCGACCGAACAAATCACCCAGGATTTCGAACGCGATATTGCCGCGGAACTGATTCGGGCAGCTGCGATGGAAAACCTCGATGACGAACTTCCTTACAGTATTGCCAGTCAGGTGGATGAATTTAAAGTGCGCGATAACGATATGCTCTATGTTCACGGAACGATCTTTGTGGAACGTGAAGCCCAAAAGGGGATTGTGGTCGGGAAAAAAGGGATGATGATTCGAAAAATCAGCACCCAGGCACGAGAGGCAATTGAAAACATGACCGGTCAGCGGGTTTTCCTCGATTTGCAGGTGAAAACCCAAAAAGATTGGAAGAATGACACCGCGTTTCTAAAAAGAGTTGGCCTTGCCGGAGCAGGAGAAAATTAGAAATTGGCAGAATATGCAGTTAATCACTGATTTCTGACATTAAAACTGCTTGCCTTAAAAACTAAAAAAGCGTGTAGAATAGTAGCATGATTAATTCTTCAGAAAAAAGAGGGAATTTGTCCTTTTTTCTGCTTGAATTATTGACTAATTTATGTTGAAGGTGTATACTAATACATTGTGAATAAAACCCTTTGGGAGTAACTATGGAAAACCCTATCGAAAATAATACTAATGATCAACCTATTACCACGAAACAAAAATTCGAAGGGAAGGTGTTGAAAACCACACTGCAAGGAGCAATTGTAGATATTGGTTCGAAACTACCTGCATTCTTACATGTCTCCCAGGTCGTTGATTCCGCCAACCCTGACAGAATCATTACCAATCTCGACGAGATCCTCAAAGAGGGTCAGGAAGTTACCGTTTGGGTCAGACGAATTGTCAAAGACCACTACGAACTGACCATGCACGAGCCTTTGTTGTACGAATGGCGCGAACTTGCCCCCGATATGGACGTTAAAGGCACGGTTATTCGTATGGAGAGCTTTGGTGCTTTCGTTGAAATCGGTGCCGAACAACCCGGTCTGGTTCATGTCAGTGAACTTTCCCACAATTTTGTGCGCCTTCCATCCGAAGTTGTTAAAGTCGGTGACGAAGTTGACGTCAAAATTCTGGAAGTTAACCGCCGTAAAAAGCAAATTCGCTTGAGCATGAAAGCCCTTCAGGAAACTCCTGAAGAAGCAATGAACGAAGTTGCTCCTCGCGGTCGCCGTGGTTCTAAAAACAAGCAAGAAGTTGTCGTAGAAGTGGAAGAAGAAGCCATTCCCGATCCCACTTATATGGAAATTGCTATGCGCCAGGCGATGGAACGTGCCGAACAGCGCCGCCCAGCCCTTGCAAATCGCATTAAGAAACAAAAATCCCGTCGCTATGATGATGCGGATGACATTTACGAACGAACGCTGACTAACAAAATGGCTGGTATCAGCGATGACATGGATGACTAAGCAGCACTTAGCTGTCAACCTAACCATATAATTTCCGGGGAGGGCTGGACTAAACAGCCCTCCCTTTTTATTTAATCATTTTTATAGGTGGTAGCATGGCAACAAAATACATATTTTTTACTGGCGGTGTCCTTTCCTCGGTTGGTAAAGGCGTAACAGCCGCCTCAGTTGGCCGTTTGCTAAAAGCACGCGGTTTTTCTGTGACAGTTCAAAAGTTAGACCCCTATCTCAACGTTGATCCGGGCACGATGAGCCCCTATCAGCATGGCGAAGTTTATGTTTTGGACGATGGCTCCGAAACAGACCTCGATTTGGGGCATTATGAGCGTTTTTGTGATTTACGCCTCAAAAAAACCAGCACCGTAACCGCAGGTCAGGTTTATGAAGAAGTCATCGAACGGGAACGCAAGGGCGATTATTTGGGCGGGACAATTCAAGTCATCCCCCATATTACTAACGAGATTAAACGCCGCGTCAACCTTTTGGGCAAGGATAATGATGTTGAAATTGCATTGATTGAAGTTGGCGGCACAGTCGGTGACATCGAAAGCCAGCCCTTTCTCGAGGCAATTCGTGAAATGCGCAACGAACTCGGTGAGAAAAACACCGCTTTTGTGCATATCACCTGGTTGCCCTATCTGAGAGCGACAGCCGAAACCAAAACCAAGCCGACCCAACATTCCGTGCGCGAATTGCGCTCAATCGGTATTCTGGCGGATATGATTATTGCCCGCAGCGACTATCCGGTTGAAAAAGAACTCACCCAAAAAATCGCGAAGTTTTGCGATGTCAGACCGGAGGCCGTTATTCCTTTAGTGACGGCTGATATGCTTTATGAAATCCCCCTTCAATTAGAAGCAATGCACGTTGCTGACATTTTGATGAAAGAACTGGATTTGGAAGCCAAACACCAACCCGAACTGGAAGGCTGGCGTTGGATGGTGGAAGAATTGGTCAAAACCAAACCGGCGGTGAAAATTGCCCTGGTTGGAAAATATGTCGAACTGCATGATGCCTATTTGAGTGTTCGTGAGGCTTTGAAGCATGCCGCACTATATTACAACGTAGATTTGGATATCGACTGGATATCTTCAACCGAGCTCGAAAAAGTTGAAAACCTGGACGAAATTTTGGGCAGTGCAGACGCGATTTTGGTCCCCGGTGGCTTTGGCAGTCGAGGGGTTGAAGGCAAAATCAAAGCGGCGAAATATGCCCGCGAGAACAAGATTCCCTATTTGGGAATCTGCCTTGGTTTGCAAGTGATGGTCATTGACTATGCTCGCAATGTTTTAGGCTTGGAAGATGCAAACTCAAGGGAATTTGACAAAGTGACCGAACATCCGGTAATCGATTTGATGACCGAGCAAAAAGGGCTGGATCGGCTTGGCGGAACGATGCGCCTGGGTTTGTATCCTTGCCAGATTCAAGCAGATACGCTCGCCTGCAACTTATATCCCGAAGCGGTTGTTGAAGAACGGCATCGTCACCGCTATGAAGTCAACAACGAACACCGCCAGGCACTGGAAGATGGCGGCTTGCTCTTCTCGGGCTTCTCCCCTGACGGTCATTTGGTCGAAATCGTCGAAAATCCGAACCACCCTTATATGATTGCCTCGCAATTCCACCCCGAATTTTTGTCCCGTCCAAACCGCCCTCATCCGCTGTTTCTCGGTTTGATTCGGGCTGCATGTCAGCATAAAGGTTTGCCGGACGAGATTATTGCATTGGGATTTAAGGCTTGAGTTTTTGTTATACTCATAAGTAAGAATATTAACTATAGAAAGAGAAAATATAATGGACACAACAATTGAATATATCGACGCAATTGAAATTTTGGATTCACGCGGTAACCCAACTGTAGAAGTTGAAGTTGTTTTAGCTGATGGCAGCTACGGAAGAGCCGCTGTGCCATCCGGCGCATCAACCGGTATTCACGAAGCACTTGAACTGCGCGACGTTGAA
>CAYVOY010000003.1:0-3292 GCA_964453395.1 uncultured Anaerolineaceae bacterium | reverse complement strand
GCGTTTTGCAGGCTGTTGACCATGTCAACAACGAAATCGCCGGTGAGCTCTATGGCATCGATGCTCTTGAGCAAAAAGAAATCGACGAAATCATGATTGAACTCGATGGCACGCCTAACAAATCCAACTTAGGCGCAAACGCAATTTTGGGCACGAGCCTCGCCGTCGCCAAAGCCGCTGCAGCTTCGATTGGTTTGCCACTCTACCGCTATTTGGGCGGCGTTTATTCCCACGTTTTACCCGTTCCGATGATGAACATCCTCAACGGTGGCGCTCATACCGGCTGGCAGAGCACGGACTTCCAGGAATTCATGGTTATGCCCCTTGGTGCCACCAGCTTTGCAGAAGGCCTGCGCTGGGGTACAGAAATTTATCACTCCCTGAAAAATGTTCTCAAAGCTCACGGTTATATCACTTTGGTTGGTGACGAGGGCGGTTTTGCTCCGGCACTTTCAGCCAACAGTGAAGCGATTGAACTGATTCTCGAAGCAATCGAAAAAGCTGGTTACAAAGCCGGTACAGACGTCGCAATTGCTCTTGACCCAGCCGCTTCCGAGCTTTATGACGAAGAGACAAAACTCTACAACCTGCGCAAAGAAGGTCGAAAATTGACCAGCGATCAAATGGTGGATTTTTGGACTGAATGGGTTGAAAAATACCCGATCGTTTCGATTGAAGATGGCTTTGCTCAGGATGACTGGGCTGGCTGGAAGAACTTTACCGCCAAAAACGGTCATCGTTTGCAGATTGTCGGTGATGACTTGCTGGTAACCAACCCCGCTCGCGTTGCCCGCGCAATTGAAGAGAATGCTTGTAATGCCCTCTTGGTTAAAGTCAACCAAATTGGCAGTCTGACCGAAACTATGAAAGCCGTCAGCATGGTTCAAAATAATGGCTGGCGTGCGGTTTGCTCGCATCGTTCCGGCGAGACCGAAGACAACACAATTGCCGATTTGGCAGTTGCCATGAACATGGGTCAGATTAAGACCGGCGCCCCCGCCCGCTCTGACCGTGTTGCCAAATATAATCAGTTGCTGCGCATTGAACAGGAACTGGACCTGACCTCTGAATATGCAGGTTGGAACGCTTTGGCGATTAAAAAATAAAAACCTATTTTAGAATCAGAGCCACCTTTGCGTTGTGAAGGTGGCTCTTTTTATTTACCCCCCCCATCCGCCGGGGAAATACCCGCCTTTTCCTTAAACCTTATTTTTTCAACCTAAATTCATCTGATAAAATTTGCCTATGTCCCAACAGAAAAATATGCAAAATGAATTAAAAATTTTGGAAGATCAACTCATCCAATGCCGACGCTGTCCGAGATTGGTTGCCTGGCGTGAAGAGGTTGCCCGCACAAAACGGCGCGCGTACATGGATTGGGATTATTGGGGGAAGCCGGTTCCGGGTTTTGGCGACGCGCAGGCGCGTTTGCTCATTTTGGGTTTGGCACCCGGCGCGCATGGCTCGAACCGTACCGGCAGGATGTTTACCGGAGACGGATCGGGTAATTTTTTGTTTCCGGCCTTACATCGTTCCGGCTTTGCCTCGCAAGCAGAATCGCAATTCAGAGGAGATGGCTTGGAATTGCAGGATTGCTGGATTACGGCTGCTTGCCGTTGTGTTCCTCCCCAAAACAAGCCAAGCAGGGAAGAATTGGCAAACTGCCAGCCCTGGTTGATGCAAGAAATCGACCTGTTAAAAGGCTTGCAAGGAGTGGTTCTTTTGGGCAAAATCGCTTTAGATTCTTTGCTCAGACTGCCGAGATTTAACGAATTGCCAAAAAAGGAAATCGTCTTTGGACATGGCGCTTTTTATCAACCGAAAGAAAACTTGCCTTGGATTTTGTGTTCCTATCATCCCAGCATGCAAAATACGCAAACCGGCAAACTAACGGTCGATATGTTTGACCAAATTTGGGAGCAAGCGAAAGAAAAACTGGTCTAAGCCGCTTATCCAATCACCACCCCCTAATTCTGAGAAAGTGCCCTCTTTAATCGATTCAAAGCCTCAATTGGTGTCGGGTCAACCCCATAATCGAGAGCAAGATAATAAGACAGATAATCGCCAAACTGCAAAAGGCTAAACATTTCTGCCAGGCGGCCATTACCCTGCGCTTTCACCGAATCAACAGCTATCCCGGCTTCGAGGAAGGCCTGCATGCTCAAATCGATGCGCAGCTGATTGCGGGGATGGTCAAAACTTGAGCGCAAGAAAATCGCCGAGCTTTTCTCAAAGAGGAAGTCAGGATAAACCAAACCCGCCAGGGTATTGTGGTTCATTTCAGGGATGCCTTCAAAACTTGCCCAGGCTTTGGCGTTTTCGTTAATTTGCGTTTTCCAGCGCCTGGCGATAACTTCCAACTCTCCTGAAGCAAAAATCATGATGTTTCGCTCGAGAAGTTGCCCTGCCAGGCGGCGTGTTTCATTTTTCATTACCGGAATGTCGGGATGGAAACGCTCATTTTGGGTAATCATCAGAGCATAAGCTTGCTCGACGGCTTCTCTTTGATTCTGAACGATGCCTAAGCGCTCGGCTAAGGCGAGCAGCAAGCTAAAAGACCAGCCGATGGCAGTCCGTGGTTGTCCCTGATGCTTGAATTTCCAATGCGAAATCCCGCGAGCCTGTGCTTCCTCTTCCAGTTTTCCGCCGGTTGAAATCGTCAAAAGCGAACAATTTTGTTCGAGTGCAAGGTGGAAGCTGCTGAGGGTTTCTTCCGTGTTGCCGGAATGTGAAGAGCAAATGACCAAAGTTTCCCGGCCTCTCGCCCAACTTGTCAAGTCGTAACCGCGATGGGAAATTACGGGAATTTTCGCAAAAGCAGAAAGATAACTGCCGAAAAGATCACCGCCAATTGCCGAACCACCCATGCCGCTGATGATGATTTTGCTGATTTTCGGGAAATCGGGAAGAGGCAGGGATAAGCCCAGTTCCCAGGCATCTTTAAGGTTGGAAGGTAAAGCTGCAATCGCAGCCAGCATATTTTTGGGGTCCTTCGAATCGGAATTGTTCATAGATTCTCCTTTTGCCGCTTGAATTTTAACCGATTTGACAGTATGAGGAAAGAGCGGGAGTTTAGTCCTCTTTTGGGGTTGGGATGGGGGTCGGGGCGTTAGTTACGACAATCCGAACATAAAATGGGCCATCAGCGTTAAAGCCCAAGCCAAAGAGTTTGCCATCCGGATCCATCAGTATCCAGTTACTCTGATAAGTTCCAGGAATAATTGGAGCATAGAAGGTTACGCTCAAATCAATTGCCTGACCGGGCAAAACTTCACCGGGGAGAAATTGCTCC
>CAYVOY010000002.1:0-26101 GCA_964453395.1 uncultured Anaerolineaceae bacterium | reverse complement strand
ACGCCCAAATATCTAATCAACATCGGTAAAATTTGGTTCGGGCGGAAGTAAACACCGCCTTTATCGATGATGCCAAAACGGTCTGCGTCGGTATCCATCCCAAAGCCAACCTGAGCACCCGTCTCGGCAACAGTTTTCTTAAGCAACCAGTTGAAAGGCTCTTCGGGGTTGGCATAATCTTGCCCGCCCAAATCGGGGTCAACTTCGGCATGGACAATGGTATAGCGCAAGCCGGCTTCACCGACCAAACGGCTCAGATAACCACGTCCGGCACCGTGCATTTCGTCAATCACAATCATCTTATCGGCAAAATAGCGACGAATCCGGTCAAAATCAATCGGAATGCGGGCGTTGCCATTGGCATTGTTCTGAATCCACTTGACATATGCGTCCAGAGGGTCAAAGCCTTGAACCAAGCCTCGGCTTCGGGCTTCTTCCACATCGCTTTGGCCACCGGCTTCATCCGCAAGCTGCAATTCGTTGATACGGTGGGCGATAAAATCGGTTACATTGGTCGGGGCGGGATAGCCCAAACGAGGGTTGAACTTAATCCCTTGCCATTCGGGAGGGTTATGGCTGGCGGTCGCAATCAGCAAACCGGCGACTTCATTTTCAGCCAAAACCTCAGTTTCATAAAAAGCCAAAGCCGGGGTCGGAATGTCACGGTTTCCAATGTGGACGCGAAAGCCATTTGCCAGACAAGTTTCAGCCGCCCAACGGGTAACGACATCCGAATTTCTGCGAGTATCATGCCCCAGGACAATGATTTTGCCGGAAAGATCTTCAGCACCGACATAAGAAGGGATATTGTTGTTGTTCAAAAAGTCGCAAACCGCCTGAACCACCTGACGGGCGCGCGTTTCGGTGAAATCGTTGCCCCAGCGTCCGCGAACACCGGAGGTGCCAAAGCGCAAATATTTACGATCATAAATTTCGCGTAGCAAACCTTTTTTGCCTGCCAAACCGAGCAAAATCGGGTCGGCAGTGCGTAAACGCATGGCGTAAAGCCGGTCGGCAATATTGCCAATTTGAATAACCCGATAGGGCATGAAGCGGTCCGGGTCAATTTTGACGTTCAGACTGTCAAGCAAAGGGTGAATTTCGTGCTTGATGTCCTCATGCAGGCTCTTAAAAACAGGATTGCTCAGGTAGGCCTTTGCAATTTCAATTGCTTTCAGCCGCAGATTGTTTGTAAGCGGCAAATAATCGTTTTCGATTTCTGCCTGGTAGGCGAGCGACTTTTCGTCTTTCCCCTTGTAAAGCTCGAGGCGACCTTGCGTGCCGGTTGCAGCCAGGCTTAGCAAAAGGCTAAATATTCGGGAGGAAAGGCTTAGGTCTTCACCAACCAATGAAGGTTCTGATTCGAGAAGCAGTTTAACCTCTTCCAGAAAAGCTGCCATTTTGGTAACCGCCGGCTGCCAGCTTTCGGCTTGGTCGGCAACGATCAAATTGCGATTTAGCGAATTAAATTCCTTTGCGAGCTGGGCTTTAAATGTGGTGAAATCTTTTGTGTGCATAGCACTCCTTAATTTTCCGATGGTCGGGGCATCAATCCGCCCTGACTGACATTTAGGACTTCGATTTTTGCACCTTCTGCTGTGGAAGTTGCCTCTTGAATCAAATCGCAGACGCTCCAGGCTACCCGGGCGACGTCTTCGGCGCTGTTGCGGGAATCGGCTTCGAGCATCAGGCGATATTTTGGCTCAGTGCCGGAATAGCGTGAATTCCAATCTACCAAGCCGGTTAATTCATTTTTTAAATCTTGAAACTTTGATTGAAACTCTTCCAGGTTTTTCAAATCTGGTTTAGAAGCGACATTACAGGAAGCGACAACTTGGGTGTTCTTTTGAATTCTTCCGGCAAATTTTGAGAGCGTCAAACCGGGTTTTTGGGCCAGCATTTTGAGGATAAGCAGCGCTGAGCGAATGCCATCTCCGGTGCGGTGATCTTCATCCAGCAAAACAATATGTCCGGATTGCTCTCCGCCTAATCCAATTTTCCCTTCGGAATCGGATTCGCTTCTTAACTTTAGCAAAACCTCGGTCACATATTTATCGCCAACCGGTGTTTGAATAACATTGAATTTTTTATCTTCCCCAAATTTTTTCAAGGCGCCGTTTGCCATGATGGTGGTTACCAGCGTATTAGCCAAAAGTCTGCCGTCTTCATGCAAACCTTCCGCCAAGAGTGCCAGCATTTGGTCGCCATCAATCAAATTGCCTAATTCGTCCATCATGATTACGCGGTCGGCGTCTCCGTCAAAGGCAATTGCCAAATCTGCTTGCTCTTCTTTTAAAATCCGGGCTAAATGCGCCGGATTAGCACGCAGTGTTTCTGAACCGCAATTTTCATTGATGTGTAAGCCGTCATCTTCGGTGTTGATGGCAATCAAATCTGCGCCGAGCCGTCTGAAGACTTCGGGACCAGCTTTGCAGGCAGCCCCGTTGGAACAATCCATCAAAATCCGAAAACCGCTTAAATCCAAGCCGTCAACGCTTGCCATTAAATCTTGCAAATAAACTTCGTAAAGTTGATGGCTTCTTTCGCCCATAGTGTCACATTGGGCTTCAGACCTTCGTCCGTGGAGCTCTTTTATCTTTTCTTCGATTGCGGTTTCTTGTTCTTCGCTGAGCTTCATCCCCTCGCTGTTGAAGAATTTGACGCCGTTCTCTTCTGCCGGGTTATGCGAAGCAGAGATGATCACACCGGCAGTAGCACCAACAAAATGGGTTAAATAGGCAATTCCCGGGGTAGGAATTACGCACAAATTCAAAACATGCGCTCCGGCTTCTCGCAAACCGTGAACCAGCGCCAGCTGTAAAGCCGGGCCGGAAGTTCGGGTATCTCGTCCGACAACAAAAACAGGCTGTTTCTCTGAGTTCTTAGAGAGGGTCAGAGCGGCTGCCATACCAAGCTGGAACATGAATTCGGTATCCATTGGCGATTTACCAAAAGTGCCACGAATGCCATCTGTTCCAAAATATAAATGTTCTGTCATATATTTATTAGCCTCTAATTTATTCAATCACAATATCTGCCACAACCGGCAGGTGATCGGAAATTCTGTGTGCCAGGGGGCTGTCAATAACCCATGCTTCATAGCTAATCAAACGTTTCGCGGGGAAGAAAAAGATATGATCAACCAAACCGGCTTTGGAATGGCTTGAAATTATTTCCCGAGGAGCCAGATGAACAAAACTATGGTCGCGTTCAAGCATATCTTTCAGGGAATATTCGCTGACTTCCGCATTGAAATCGCCCATTAAAATCAAAGGTTGCTTCTTAAGCAAAATATGTTCTTCCACCAGCCCCAAAACACGACTCATTTGCTGTGAACGGGTTAATTTTGCCGCATCAGAGACCTCAGACCAGACATGGTCGCCTCTTTCGCCAACTAATGTGGTTAGATGAAGATTGATAATATAAGGAAAGGGCTCTTGTTTGAGGCGGCTCAGGATTACATAGCGCGGGTCAGTATCGCGCGTGCCTTCGTAGCTAAGCGGTTGGAAGATAGGAATATTACGAGGCACACCTTCTTTGGCGGAATTGCCTAAACGGGCGAGAACTGTTTTGGAAAAGACCGCATTACCTTTGGACCAATCCCACCAATCGTTAAAAAGTCCGTTTATCATCAGGTCTTTTTTGATTTGCATATGCTTTTTCATCGAAAGCGTTTCGCCGTAAAAACTATAGTCAAAATTGCCGTCTCGTTTAATGCGTTCGACCATGCTGTGAAGCGCGCCGTCGGCATCGATATATTGGGCAATTTCTTGCACGCCTAAAAAGTCAGGCTTGATTTGGTTTAGCAATTCTGCCATCGCCAGGGCTTTACCGCTGGCAGTTTCAGGTGAGCCGGTGTAATTTTTTACACCACCACCGAGGTTGAGGGTCATGAGGCGTAATTTGAGCATATCTTCCTGTCTTCTAATCAGGAATGTATTATAACAGGCAACAGACGGCGGGAAACCTGAAGCATGTTCCTTGCTTCCATCCTTATTATCGATTCCCTATTTTCACTTGACCACTTTGCCGCAACTACGATATAATCAAGCCTTGCCGGGGTGTAGCGCAGTCGGCTAGCGCGCTGCGTTTGGGACGCAGAGGCCGACGGTTCGAGTCCGTCCACCCCGACCTATCTCTTCTTAACGACCCAGCACTGTGATCGTCATGAGCAAACCTTTTCTCTCTCTCATCCTCCCCGCCCACAACGAAGCCGGGCGTCTTGCTTCATGTCTCAGCCAAGTAGAAGCCTTTGTCAATGCCCAGAGTTATGAATCAGAAGTGCTTTTAGTAGAAAATGCCAGCACAGATGAGACGCTAAACATTGCCAAAAGTTTTCTTGAAGATTTTCCACAATTGAAAATCATCCAGCTCGAACAAGCCGGTAAGGGCAATGCCATTCGTACAGGTATGCTCCAGGCGGAGGGGCAATATCGCTTCATGGCGGATGTCGATTTTTCGATGCCGATTGAAGAAATCAATAAATTTCTGCCTCCCTTGCTCGAAAACTCCCAACTGTCAATCGCTTCGCGCGAAAAAGCCGGTTCAAAACGCATTGACGAACCTTTTTATCGCCATCTGATTGGACGTGCCTTCAACTTTTTGGTCCAACTTCTGGTTTTACCTGGAATACAAGACAGTCAATGTGGATTTAAATGTTTCAGTGCTGAAGTGGCCGAGGTAATTTTCCCCAAACAGAGGCTGGATGGATGGAGTTTTGACGTAGAGATTCTCTGCATCGCCCGTGAGATGGGTTTTGAAATACGTGAAGTGCCGGTTATCTGGACCTACCAGAAAGGTTCTCGCATGAATGTTCTGAGGCAGAGCTGGCGAATGTTCAAAGATTTACTCCTAATTCGTTCCAATAAAAGAAAAGGGCTGTATCGTGGCAAGGCGCTTTGACCCCGAGCTGATACCACCCTTCCCCACACTTGTTTTTGAAAAAACACAATGGCAGTATGGCTGCCGTAAAGTCGCCGGACTGGACGAAGCCGGTCGTGGTGCCTTGGCTGGTCCGCTTTGTGCTGCGGCTGTGGTTTTACCCCCCGATGAACCAAAATTGGAAGAAAAACTGCTCGGTGTGCGTGATTCCAAACAAATGAATGCGATTAAGCGGGAGCAAATGGCGCCGATTATCAAAGAAATCGCCCTCGATTTTGCAATTGCCTGGCTTGACCAAACAGAAATTGACCGACTCGGCATGGCAAGAGCCGGCAAAATCATCTTTGAAAGGGCAATCGAGCAGTTAGCTCAAAAACCCGATTATCTGCTGATTGATTATTTCCAATTGCCCGATTTGGCGATTAGGCAAACGAGTTTGGTCAAGGGTGATCAAAGAAGTCTTTCAATTGCCTGCGCTTCGGTTTTGGCAAAACAAGCCCGCGACCAAAGAATGGTTGAGCTGAGCGCAGAGTACCCCCGCTATGATTTCGCCCAAAACAAAGGCTATGCCACCCCTGAACACCTCAAAGCAATTGATCAATTCGGCTTATGCCCACTTCACAGACGCAGCTTTTCTGACCATCTCTTGCAGGGTAAGTTGTTTGAGTGAAAGGCTAAAACGGTAATCAATTCATTCAATTTGGAACCTTGTTCTCTGCCATATCCAATCTAAAAACATCTTTATGTTTTCCAAGATTTAGCAACGCTTTGGTATCGTTTCCGGTTTTCAAAATGGAGACATGCCTCTATATAAAGCTAATTGTCTCAATTATAAATATCCAAAATCTTTCTATATTGTTATAATTACCAAATGGAAAAAGAAAAGAAGCCATTCATCACAATTGTAATAATTATTCTTGCGGTTGTTTTTTTTGTTTTCTTTGGGGCTTTAAACAATACTGCTTCTGAAAACCTCGCAATAGTACGGATTTTTGAGCCGGATGAAGCAGCGGTTTTACCATACATCCAAAATATGGCAACACCTAAGGGTAGCCTTGAAAGTTTTCTGAGAGGATTTGTTTTTTATCAATATTATTTCTATGGTTTTCCTTTCTTCGGTCTTTCAGGCTTAGTTGCTCTGCCATTTCAATGGAGCGGACAATTGCAAAACACCCCAATGTTGATGCTTGCTTTGCGTCAGGTGGTTTCTGTTTTGCCGATGCTTCTCGGTATACTGATTCTTGTCTATCTACAGGATGGCTTTCGAACATACCGATCCATCGTTTTATTTCTGTTTTTGTTAATCATTCCGGCAACTTTACAAAATGGCTTGTGGCTTCACCCTGACGGTTTGGTGGTTTTACTCTCATCGCTGGTTCTTTTTCTACTTGTAAAAGATAATCGCACTCTCGGAAAATACTTCTTTATTTCAGCGGCAATTTGCGGAATCTTGATTGCTGCAAAAGTGGTTGGCGTATTCTTTTTCATGGCAGTTGGTGTGAGTATTATCTGGACTTTAGTTGAAAAGAAAGTTAGCTGGAAAAAAGCAATTCTTTCATCTATAGCTTATATATTAATTTTGGGGCTCTTCTTTGTAATTTCAAACCCGTTTCTCCTTTCCTCTTGGGCGAGAACCGAATATCTAAGCATAGCAAGTAAGCAAAGTGATTTACTTACTCATGGCTATGGCGTACTGTATGGGAAAGGTTTGAAAAGTCTTTCCCCAATTTTGCATGAATTTTATGGAAGTTTAGTTTTCCTGCTTTGTTCATTCGCTTTGCTTATTTCAGGTCTTTTTAATGAAAAAAAGCGCTTTTTGAGTGCTTTGATTTTGAGTTGGCTAGTCCCGCTAACAATTTACGTGTTTTTTATTGGTCATTTTAAGTATCAATATTGGCTTCCGGTTGCCTTGCCTCTCTTATCCTCATGGTTTATGGCTTTGCCAGATCGCGAGAGCTGGAACAAATCAAAAAATTGGGTTAACATCGCTCGTGTCTTTTTCATTGCAGTTTTCATTTTTCAAAGCGCTTCTTTTCTTCGTCAGGACATTAACACCATTGAAAAGCATCTCTCAAGAGAAAGCTCTAGCCAGTCCATCAAATTCTATGAAAATGTCAGGCAGACTTTAGGCAGCGAGATAGACAAACCCCTAAATGTTTACTTTGACTATCGGCTATACCTGCCTGATGACAATAATTGGCAAAAACATACGTCTTTTGAATTGATGACCTACGATTTTGTTGAAGAAGGAAGTTTTGACATTCTGCTTCTCCAACAACAACGAATCCGGGATTACCTGGCGGATGGACTTGTTGGTGTGAATCCTGAGGAGTTTGAGCGAAGTCAATTATTCTATCGGGATGCTGATGCAGGTGACATTGAAGGCTACACGCTAGTTTACCGGGATTCTACAGGTCTGATTTTTAAAAAAATGCCCTAAGCCTTATTTTTCTTGGAGGAAAAAGTGAAAAAGTATTTTTCAGGTGAGATTAGTAAAACAGAAGAAAAGATTATCCAATTCTTACAAGACTATAAGCACATCTTTTTATTTGCATTCATAACCTTGTTTGCTTTACTGCTTCGCAAAGATCAAATTTACTTCGTATCGGGAGATTATTTCGAGTTAAAAGCCTGGAGTGAGCACCTTTATCTAAATGGAGGTATAGCTGGTATCTCGAGCTTGCAATCTGATTATAATGTTGCCTATCTCTATATACTGGCGTTACTCAACTATTTGCCATTTCCCCTTATCATAAAAATTAAAGCAGTCTCTGTGATTTTCGATTTCGTTACTGCAATATTTGTCATGCTAATCATTCGGAAAATATTCAATCTGGATAAAAAATCTTTATTACCCTATTTAGGTTATGGTGTAGCTCTATTCGCACCTACTGTTTTGCTCAACAGTGCTGTTTGGGGACAAAGCGACATAATTTATACAAGCTTTATCGTTATTTCAATTTATTTAATGTTGCAGGGGAAAGTTTCCTGGGCTTTTGTTAGTTACGGAGTAGCACTTTCATTCAAATTACAGGCAATATTCGTTCTACCCGTGTTATTCTTGCTCTATTTTAAGGAAAAGAAATTCTCAGCCTTGAATTTCCTCCTCATTCCTTTCGTAAACTTTCTTATCTATATCCCAGCATGGATTGCTGGCAAGCCTCTTTCTGGAATTTTTGGAGCCTATGTCCACCAGGTGGGTGAATATCCTTCCTTAGTCTTGAATTTTTCCAATTTCTACAGTTTGCTTCCTGATAACTATGAGTATTTTTCTCAAATTGGATTGGTAATTACTATTGGTTTACTTATTACATTCTATATTATTCTTTTTTCTGACAAAATCAATTTAAGTACGCCAGATTATATTGTAGTCACCATGATTACAGTCATGATTTGCACATATTTTCTACCATCTATGCATGAACGATATATGTTTAGCGCTGATTTACTCGCCGTGATATTCCTGTTCCTCTATCCAAAACGTTTTTATGTGCCCATGCTTATTTGGCTGATTAATGCCAATGCTTATTTACCTATTCTTTACGACTTTGGTCCCGTTGTGGACTATAAGGTGATGGCCTTAGTTTATCTGGGATTGCTATGCCTGATGGTCTATCAATTCTTCCGGGATAAGTCTAAATCACCAAACCACTTGAGTGATTTTAGACTGGGTTTGAGTAGCTAAATTGAAGGCAATAGGAAAAGTAGCGCCCTGTGCTGGCCCACTTTCGAAGCCTCTCCCGGAAGGATTCTTTCTTGGTATAATTTGTTGTGAAACTTGACCAATTTTTCAAAAAATAATCACATAAAATTTACAGGGAACAGGAGTTATAGGAATGAAGCGTTCAAAAGAAATTAACAAAAAATGCTTAGTCAGAAGAGGCGTGTTTTTTACTATCAACTTGCTTGTTTTAGTCATTCTTTCTGCTTGTTCGATCAACCTGACCTACAAGATTCCCTCTTCGTCGGTGAGAGAGCCCCGATCTAACGTCGTTGAAGAAGAAAAGAAGCAAATTGACCCAAACGCGGCGATTTCGGGCAATTCCGGTTCTTCTTCCGGAATGCGAGAGAGCTTTAATTCGACCGCAACCGCAAGCTCACTCCCAATGGCGGACACGCCTTCAGCTAATGCAACCGCAGGCTCACTCCAAATAACAGCCATGCCTTTAGCGACTGAGGCGCCAAAATTCACACCAACACCGAGCCAATACAAACCCTTTTCTGGTTGTTTTGTTTCGCAATTGCATAAGGGCGATTCGGCCTATGTGAACTACGACACCGGCAGAGTTAGCATGCGAACCGAACCGATAGGCAAAATTGCTGATGCCACGGTTGTTAGAAAACTGGAAGGCGGCGAAATTGTCCACATTATCGACGGTCCCAAATGTGATTTGGGTTGGATTTTTTGGGAAGTGCGGACGGTGAACAGTGAATATGGCTGGATTCCCGAAGGGGATGGTACAGAATTTTTCTTTATCCCTGTTTCAACTGTCGATGCATGCCCTGGGGCAAAACCCGGGCGACTTAAAGTGGGAGAACAAGCTTTTGTTGAGCCCGAACCGGAGGATTTTAACCGAATCTACCCCGAACCAAAGATTGAATCGGATAAATTGATTTATCGAATGCCTCCCGGTTCCTATATGCAAGTTTTGGAAGGTCCGGTTTGTGGAAATGGCAAAGAAGGAGTTTGGTGGAAAGTCCGCGCAGATTCAGGCGATATTGGCTGGACGCGTGAAAGTGATTATGCCAAAGATTATTATTTTATCGCCCCGGTCATCCGCCGACCATAAGGGGATGGTTCCCAAGTTTTATGATTAAGCTCATTCAAAAGACGCAATCATTCCGCAATGGGCCATCTCCCTTTTTAGGAGGGCGAAGTCAAAACAAAAGCCAGCGATTGAAGCTGGCTTGGTCTGAGTCGGATGGGGCTTAGGGGTCGGGGGACAGTTAAAAAGGAAACAGGAAAAAGGAAACAGATAATGGGAAATGGTGTGGGGTGGCAAATGTAATATCTTTGCGGACGAAGGCGAAGCCTACATTACAGACTGATATAATCATTTATTCTTCGCTGGACTGCTGAGAAATCAACTTCGTTCCGCTTGAAGCAGAGCGACTGGGAGTCCCCTTGGAAACAGCGTATTTGTATGATTTGGAGTAGTCTTTGAGTAAGTGGTTTAAATTAGATAACGCAGCAAATATATATCCGTCGACACAAACGAGTGATTGGTTGTCTCTGTTTCGTCTCTCTGTGACGCTCTCTGAGGATGTTGATCTTCAGATTCTGGAAGAAGCCCAGATTAACACACTGAAACGCTTTCCGTCCTTTGCTACGCGCTTGCGCAAAGGTCTGTTTTGGCACTTCTTTGAGCAAAATGATGGCGCGCCTCCGATTCTAAAAGATGTTTATAATCCCACGCAACCCTTGGTTTTCAGACGCAATAGGCACTTTATGTACCGGTTGCTATATTACAAGAACAGGATAGCAGCAGAATTCTTTCATGCCTTGACCGATGGCACGGGAGGTATGACTTTTTTGTTGTCTCTGGTTGCTGAATATTTGCGTCTGAAAAATGGTCTTGAGGTTGTGCCAAGCAAGTATGTTTTTCGATGTTCCGACAGCCCCCAACCTGAGGAATATGAGGATGCCTTTCAACGTTATGCGAGCGATAACAGTCTTGGGTTAATTGAAACGCCCTCTTACCATTATGACGGAACCGCGGTACCGCTAAATAAGCTGCTCATTATATCTGCTGAATTGCCGACTGAGGTTCTGCATGCTAAAGCCAAAGAATTCAAAACGACCATCGGCGTATTTCTTGCTGCGAATCTAATATATTCCATATATAAAAAGCAAAAATCTGAAATGTCTGAACGCGCCTTACGGTATGATGCAAAAATTTCCCTGCCCATCAATCTGCGTCGGTTTTTCCCCTCAAAAACGGTACGGAATTTTTCGGCCTTTATTAATCCGGGTGTCAGGAGCCGACTGGGAGATTACACCTTCGAAGAAGTCCTTGAGCAGGTTGAGCACTTTATGGGTATGAATATTACCGAGAAAGAACTCAATGCCCGTTTCTCCGGATTTGTAAAAATTGAGAAGAATCTTCTGCTGCGCATTGTTCCGCTTTTTCTGAAGGATCTATTACTGAAGATCGGTCATTCTCTTACGGCAAATAGAACCTCAGCCTCCACAATCTCCAATTTGGGGGTGGTTGAAGTGGATGAAGCCATGAAGCCGTATATAAGGCGGATAGATTTTATGCTTGGGCGTTCCTATGGAAAACGGACGGGCTGTGCTTGTGTAAGCTACAACGGAAAAACGGTGATTAACTTTGCACGGACAATTGTTGAAGCAGATATTGAGAGAAATTTTTTTAGGCAACTGGTGGAGATGGGAATCCCCGTTGCGATAGAAAGTAATGGAAGAGGCTAAGATGTCATATTGCGTACATTGCGGTGTGAAACTTGCGGATTATGAAAAAAGATGTCCGCTTTGCGAAACAGAGGTTATCGATCCGAACAGAACCAAAGTCAGCACGGAAGTAAACTTTCAGGACAGGATGGACATCAACGGTAAGAAGATCAACAAGAAATTCTTGGTATTGTTGATTTCATTGGCGCTGCTGATTCCTTTTGCAGTCGTGGCTATCATCGACTTAGTTGCATCACAGGGCCTGACATGGGCATTTTATGTGTTTGGCGCAGGGTTGATAATATGGACTTTTATTGTTCTGCCAATATATTTTGAGGGAAAGAGCTCATATTTCTACCTGACAGCAGACCTCATAGTCAGTAGCGTATACATATTGATTTTAAGCTTGCTGAATACTTCCGAAAAGTGGTTGATGGCGATTACTTTGCCGATTATTCTATCAGCCGGGCTATGTGCCTATCTCATTATCTTTATACTTCAAGCCAAGGGAATTGGAAAGATTGAGAAAGGCGGCTGGATTACGATAGTTTTTTCTTTATTGCCGTTGGCGATTGATATTGCTGTTACACACTATCTGACCCAGTCATTTATGCCGGTATGGGCATGGTATGTTTCCATACCACTGCTTATCCTTGGCGTTGTTTTGGTTGTTGCCTCAAAGAGTATAACCATGAGTGAATGGATCCGGAGGAATTTGTTTTTTTGATCGGGGAACAGGGAACAGGGAGCAGGGAGCGGGAAAAGCAGGAAACGAAAAAAAGCCAGCGATTGAAGCTGGCTTAGTCTGAGTCGGATGGGGGGGTTAGGCGCCGGTGCTGGTGACGGAAGTTTTTTTCTTTTTTTCGTCCTTCGCCTTGCGCTTTTCTTTGATGTCTAATTTGGGCTTTTTGCGTTCTTCTTTTCCTGCTTTATCTTTAGTAGCCATAAGTAGCCTCCTTCTTGGGGTGAATACCTCTTAATTATAGCGTATTTTTGGATAAGTCTACTGTAAAATGGTATGATTGTAAGTTGAGTTTGCCCGGCTTGCATAATTAAGTTTTTTGGGCTAATCGAGCAAGCTACTATATAAAGGAGGATGGTTTGGAAGAGCTTTCAAGAAAAAAACGGCTTCAATATCTTTTTACACTGTTGATCTTGATTACAATCCCTTGTTATTTGCTGGGAATTGTTTTGCTTAAGCTGAATCGCGGTCCTCAGTCTGACATGCAAACCCCAACCAGCGCAGCCACAATTACCCAAATTCCTGTAATTACGCTGACGCCCTATCTAACACGGACTGCTTCCATCACCCCAACCGAAACACCGACGCTGCAGCCAACGAATACTCCAATTCCAAGTGCGACTCCAACGGAGACTCTTCAACCGACAGATACTGAAGTTCCTGTTCCTACCGATGAGCCAACGGCAACTGCCGAAGTACCACCGGAGGACGGATGAGACAGCATCGTTATTCCTTCGGTTGGCGAACCAAATCCAAATCCTATTCCATGAAAGAGGCTTATGAGTTTTGAAATTCTTCCCTTCTTAAAGTCGATGATTTCCACAGCCGGTTTATCCGGCTATGAAGCACCGATTCGTGATGTCATCACTCCGGTATGGCAAGAGCTAAGTGACCATACTTGGGTGAACAGCCACGGCAGTTTACATGCCATTCAATATGGCAGCGGTCCTGAACCGCGACCGAAAGTTGCTATTATTGCCCATATGGATGCAATCGGTTTGATGGTAACCGGCATCGATCAGGGCTTTTTGCGCATAACCCAGGTGGGTGGCGTTGATCCGCGCATTTTGCCCGGTCAGTTTGTTATCGTCCATGCCACCAAGAGCGGTAAAACAGTTGAATTACCGGCAATGGTGGTTATGCCTCCGGCACACCTTCTCCCTAAAGACGCCAGCGGTGCCTTGCCACAAAAATATTTGCTGGTTGATACCGGTTTGCGCGCGGACGAAGTTGAAGAGCTGGTTCGGGTGGGCGATGTGATCTCTTTTGCGACCGAAGCGCGCGAATTGAGTGGTGACACGCTTAGCGGTCATACGCTTGATAATCGTGCCTCAGTTGCCGCAACCACGATTGCCCTCGATCTTCTCTCCCGTCGTAAGCACGAATGGGATATTATCGCCGTGGCAAGTTCGCAAGAAGAAGTTGGCGGGATTGGGGCAATGGGTGCCGCATTCGACATTCAGCCAGATTTCGCGATTGTGATTGACGTAACCTTTGCAAAAGGTCCCGGTGGCGCTGAAGGCGTTTTGTTTGATATGGGCAAGACGATTACGATCACCTGGGGTTCTTGCGATCATCCGGCACTTTATAAAGCAATGAAAGAATGTGCCGATGAAAATGAAATTCCGGCTGCCCGCGATTTTGCTCCGGCTGGTTCCGGAACGGATGCCTGGGATGTTCAGGTTGCCCAAGCCGGTATTCCGGTTGTTGAACTGGGAATTCCGCTGCGCTATATGCACACACCGGTTGAAGTTATCAGCCTCAAAGATGTTAAGCGAGCCGGCAGATTAATGGCAGAATTTACCGCCAATTTGCCCCTCGATTTTATGAATACTGTGAAGTGGGAGTAGACGAATATGGAAAACACAAATAAATTCTCTCCCGAGTTTGGTGAAAAAGAATTGGATTTACTCTCCAGGCTCAGCAATGCCGTTTCGGTTTCCGGCGACGAACAAGAAGTGCGCGAAATCGTTTATGCCGAACTTGAAGAGTTCAAAGATTCGATGCATACGGATGCCATGGGCAATGTTTTGGTTACTCGCCAAGGTTCTGCTCCGGATCGTGTCCGCGTAATGGTTGCCGGACATATGGATGAAGTCGGCATGATGTTGACCGAAGAAGATGGCGATGGTTTGTTCAAGTTCACGATTGTCGGTGGTGTTGACCCACGACAGCTGGTTGGAAAACCGGTCATTGTCGGGCGAAATCACGTCCCGGCTGTCATTGGTGCAAAAGCAATCCATTTGACCACGCGCGAAGAGCGAACGCAAGCGCTGAAAGCAAATCAGTTGCGGGTTGACCTTGGACTCGGCGGTTCAAAATTGGTTGAAATTGGCGACAGGCTCACTTTTGACACAAAGCTGGCTGTTTTAGGACCCAGTTTGCGCGGAAAGGCTCTGGATGACCGATTGGGCGTTTTCAATTTGATTCAATTGCTCAAACATGCTCCCGAAAATATTGACTTGCTGGCAGCTTTCACGGTTCAGGAAGAACTGGGTTTGCGCGGTGCCAAAACTTCGGCTTATTATTTCAATCCTGAAGTTGGTATTGCGATGGATTCTACCCCGGCAAATGACATGCCCGATTTTGACGGCGAAGAAAACCCGCGTTATAACACCAAACTTGATGGCGGACCGGCAATTTACTTGTTGGATGGAGCAACAATCGGCGATCATCGCATAATCAAATGGCTGAGCGAGACCGCTGAGAGCGAAGGCATTCCTTATCAATACCGCCAGGCTGGACCGGGAGGCACTGATGCCGGTTCGATTCACAAAACCCGTGCCGGTGTGCCGAGTGTTTCGGTTTCTGTGCCGCAACGCTATTTGCATTCCGCAGCCGGTTTGGTTCGGATTGATGACGTAGTTAACACTTTGAAACTTATGCATGCCGCACTTTCACGGCTTGATAGAAGCATCCTAAATTCACAGGAGAGATAAAATGGCAGAAAACTTTGACTTATTAAAAACTTTGGAAATGCTGGTTGAAACCCCAGGCCCTTCCGGTTCTGAACGAATCATTCGCAACAAAATTGAAGATGAAATCCGCGATTACGTGGACGACATGTACACCGATGCGCTGGGCAATTTGATTGCTCGCAAAGGCACAAAAGCCGAAGGTGGCAAACGGCTGATGGTTTCTGCTCATACGGATGAAATTGGCTTGATGGTTACTCACATTGACGAGAACGGTTTTGCCCGTTTTACTGCAATTGGCGGTGTCAGCCCCTTGACCTGCCTCGGAAATCGGGTTTTGTTTATGAATGGGACTCAAGGCGTAATTGGCATGGAACGTTTGGATGCCAACGAACAACCCAGTTTGCCAAAACTTTTCATTGATACCGGCGCGACTTCAAAGCAAGACAGCAAAGTTACTGTCGGCGATGTTGCCGGTTTTGAGCGACCATTCTTGAATCTCGGCAAACGCTTGGTGGCGAAATCGATGGATGACCGCGCTGCGGTTGCTGCGGCGATTGGCGCGATTAAGAAAATGCAAACCGGACCGAATGAGGTTTATTTTGTCTTCAGCGTTCAGGAAGAAGTCGGTTTGCGCGGTGCGATGACTGCTGCTTATGGCGTTGACCCCGAAGTTGGCATTGCTGTAGACGTAACCCGAACCGGTGATACCCCGCGATCTGCCAAAATGGAAGGTGCCTTGGGCAATGGCCCTGCGATTAAAGTGCGCGATTCCTCCTTCCTGGCTGACCCTCGCGTGATTAATTGGATGGTTGAAGAAGCCAAGTCGCAAGGCATGCCTTATCAAATGGAAGTTTTGGAAGCCGGTGGTACGGATGGGGCTTCGATTCAAAAGACAAGAGCCGGTGTTCCGGCCGGATGTCTTTCGATTCCTTGCCGTTATATTCACTCTCCTTCCGAAATGATTGACCGGGACGATTTGGAACATTGTGTTGACTTGTTGGCCGGTTTGGTTAGCAAGAAAATTGAATTCTAAGGATTAAGCATAAATTTTGCTTTACAATTGAAGCATGAAAAGAAAGCAAATGAGATTTCGCGGTTTGGGCTTGAGCATCATTGTGATGATGCTCTTGCTTAGCGCTTGCAACGCCTTACCTATAGAAATTGAATTACCCTGGCTCAATACCCAAATGCCAAATTTGGCTACGCCGTCTCCGACGCCTGAGAAAACGGCAGTCGCGGAAACAGATGAGCCTGAATCAACCGCTACGCCTGTTGAACCGGTGGATTCCTTGATTCTTTGGTTTCCACCGGAGTTGAGCCCACTTGAAGATACTCCGGCAGGGAAAATTCTTTCCGAAAAAATTGACGCTTTTTCAAACGAACAAGCGATAGATGTTGAAATTCGCATCAAATCTCAAACCGGTACAGGGAGTCTGCTCGATTCCCTGACCGCTTCAAGCCTTGCGGCACCGCATACTTCGCCCGATCTGATTGTTTTGACCACAGATGACCTCCGGCTTGCTCAAGAGCGAGATTTGATTTTCGCTAATGGGCAGCTGAAGGAAATGTTGGGAGAGGGTGATTGGTATCCTTTTGGTGAAGAACTGGCGCAGATGAACATCGAGTTTCCGGTCTTGCCTATCATGGCGAACCCATTGGTAATGGTCTATCGCCAGGATTCCCTTTTGCCACCATCGAATGATTGGAAGGATATTAGCACCAATTTTGGCTATTTTGGCTTTGCAGCCGATGACCCTCAGGCTGAATATATGCTGATGTTGTATCAAGCGCTTGGTGGAAAATTGATGGATGCACAAGGCCGGGCTATTTTGGAAGAAGAGCCGCTTTTGGCTGCTTTGACGGTTTTGCGAGAGGGAAAAGGCAGTTTGCATATCAGCAATCTGACTTCCGGCTTCCAAACCAACGATCAGGTCTGGACAGCTTACATCAATCGCAACATTGATACAGCGGTTGTACCTTTGAGCATTGTGCTCAACCACAACTTCGAGGTAAATCATCCTTTGCCTGCTTTGACCGAACCTGAAATCACACTGGGCGACAGCTACGGCTGGGCTTTGGGGAACAGCAACCCAATCAGACAAGAACTTGCGCTCGATTTGCTGGAAGAGCTTTCGGAAGCCAACTTTTTGGCTGAATGGACAGAGGCTTTGGGCTGGTTGCCGGCGCGTTCTTCCGCCTTGGACAAATGGGAAAACGAAGGTTTGAAACCCGTTCTCCTGAAGCTTGGCGAGGCAACGAAGCTCTATCCGCCCGAAGAAATAGTCAACCGGCTTGGGCCTGCATTGAGAAACGCGAGTTTGTTAATTTTAGTAGATAGTGCCGACCCGCTCGAAACGACAAAGACAACTATTGAGAGTATAAAATGAGCCCGTTTGAGAAAAAACAAAAACATCTAAACGGTACAATCTGGACGATGATTGTGATTGGTCTGATGGTTCTCGCTTTGCTTATATTAGTAATGAACAGCGACCGAAGTAAATCCTCAACCAGCCTGGATATAACCGAAACGGCTGTCGCCTTTCAAGTCGAAGCCACAGCAAACCCGAATTCTGACATTGATGAAATTGATTCCTATCCGCTTTATGAGCCGCCGGTGGTCAACATCAACGGAATTTTGATGATGGGAGGGGTGCTTGTCTTTGTTGTCCTTTTTGCGGTTCTTCGCGAGGCAATTCTTCACCGAAAATCTTAGGGAAATATGACCAATAGAATAAAAACTTTACAAAACCTTTTAGCGCTGACTGAGCTGGATGGCGTGGTTGTCAACCCCAGTGCCAGTTTGCTTTTTTTGACCGGTTTGGAATTTCACCTGATGGAACGCCCTGTGGTGCTTTTTGTTCCTAAAGAGGGCAAGCCAATCCTGATTTTGCCTGAATTGGAACTGGCGAAACTTGCCGGAAGCATAGAAATTTTTCAAATCCATAGCTTTGGTGATGACCCTTCAAGTTGGCAAGTTGTTTTTGAAAAAGCCCTTGAATCTTATGCTGAAAAAGAATTGAGAATTGGGCTGGAAGCGACCAGTTTGCGCTTTTTGGAACTGAATTTCTTACAAAACGCCTTGCTTGCTGCAATTTTTGTCGATGCCTCAAATCTTTTTGCAGAATTAAGGCTCACTAAAGACGAAAATGACTTGGCAAAGATGAGAAAAGCGGCTGAAATTGCCGAAGAGGCATTAATCGAAACCTTGAAAACGGTAAAAGTCGGTCAGACCGAAAAAGAAATTGCGAACGAGCTCCTGGTGCAACTTTACCGCCACGGCTCCGACGCCGAATTACCCTTTATGCCGATTGTTTCATCCGGATTGAACACGGCAAACCCACATGCCACGCCAAGCGAACGCAAATTGGAAGAAAACGACATTTTGCTCTTCGATTGGGGTGCCGGTTTTGAGGGTTATTTCTCGGATATCACCCGCACCTTCTTCATTGGAAATCCTACGGAAGAAATGCAGGCGCTTGCAGAAACTGTTCAAAGGGCAAATCACTATGCCACAGCCCAGGGTAAAGCCGGTATGACGGCCGGAGAGATTGATAAAATTGCCCGGGACGAAATTGAAGAAAGCGGCTACGGAGCCTACTTCACACATCGAACCGGCCATGGTTTGGGGATGGAAGCCCACGAAGCGCCATTTATCTTCGCCGGAAACCCTCAAATTCTGAAAGAAGGCATGGTCTTCACTATCGAACCGGGTATCTACCATCCTGAAATCGGCGGAGTGAGGATTGAGGACGACGTTGTGGTTACTTCGGAAGGCCTGATTAGTTTGAGCACTTTGCCTCGGGAAGTGATGACCATCTCGCGCTATTTGGAATTGCTTGGTTATTTTAGAGGATAAGATGAAACTAAAATGGGATAGTCTGACGATTGGTTCGATGGGGAATAATATTTATTTTCTGGTGGACGAAGAGACAAAGGACTGTGTAATCATCGACCCGGGTTTTTCGCCCCAGGCTCAGCTTGATTACATCAACTCAAAGGCTTGGAACTTACGCCAAATTTGGATAACACATGGCCATTTTGACCATATTGCCGGTGTGAAAGCGCTTAGTGAAGCCTTTGATCCGCCGATTTCGATTGCGATGACGCTTGAGAGTTTTGAATGGTCAAAAGCAAACCCGCCTTCGCTGAATTTTGGCGTTTCGGTTGACGAAGTGCCGCGTGTGGATATTCCGCTCAAGGCTGGCATGTGGCTTGCCTTGAACCCGGAGAGCGAAGAAAAAGTGGTTGAAGTGCGTGATGTATCCGGGCATAACCCCGGGTCAGTCATGTTTTACGTCCCTTCTTTGGGGGTTGCGATTGTCGGCGATGCGATTTTTAAAGAGAGCATTGGCAGGACAGATTTTGAAGGCAGCGACCACAACTTGCTCTTGAAAAACATCCGCGAACAGATTTACAGCTTGCCTGATGAGACAATCTTGCTCCCCGGGCATATGGACCTGACCACCGTCGCCCACGAAAAACGTTATAACCCATTTGTCAGGGGATGAATGAAAGGGAAATGTTTGGGGGATTTGGATGGAATTGATATGGAAGGTCGGACGAAGTCCGTGGTCCGTAGGTCGGAATGCACCTCTTTTGTGCACTCCGACATTTCATATTCGGATATCTTCGGAGGGTGTCGGAGTCCGCAACGGAGGCGGATTCCGACCTACCAAACTACGGAATTTTTGGGGTTAGGTGTTGGCTCAGCTGGCTTGCCAGTTCAGCCAGGGCTTTGGCGGCGTGCTCAGAACCGCCATTTGCCAGCATATTTTGTGCCTGGGCGGTGAGGGCGGCGAGCGGGTCAGGGTCTTTGAGTAATTCCAGACGGCTCAAAGCACGGTCAAAATCTTGATTCGCTGCGTAGGCGGTCGCAATCATCGTGCGATATTCGGCTTTTGCAGAATCGTTGAGTTCATTCGGTAAAGCTTGTGCATTTTCAGCCGGAAAAACCAAAGTCGAAAAAACCAAGCCAAGCAGCAAACCGATAATTATTCCGGTCAGCAAATACCAATTGCCTTTTTCTTTAGTTTCTTCCATTTTGCAGCTTCCAGTATTGATAAATTTGGGGGTCAATTTGGGTTAAGAGCTTGATGATTAAGTCCACATCCTCTTGAGGATAGCCGACTTTTTGAGCATAGACCAGGCTGTTTCCAATAAAAGTCAACGGATCTGCCTCACTAATTTTTGCCAATTCGTTCAATGTGAAGAGGCTGTCCGGCTCATTTTGAAAAGACTCAGCCAACATCAAAACCAGGTCGGTTTGATAATCCACCCTCAAGCGTTCCAAATCGGCGTTTTGGGCGGCTTTGGGTGGCATTGCCAGCCATCCAAAAGCCAAACCCGCGACAATTCCGAGCAGAATCGTGAGGAAGAAAAAACCAAACCGCCTGGATTTCATTTGTTTATTATTCCTTGGGCATCATCGGGATTTTCACCCCATTTGCCTTTGCAAAAGAGATCGCTTCGGGATAACCGGAGTCAACATGGCGAATCACGCCCATGCCCGGATCGCCAACCAGGACGCGCTTCAGGCGAATTGCCGCTTCAGGAATGCCGTCGGCAACGATAACCTGACCGGCATGTTGGCTATAGCCAATTCCGACACCGCCACCATGATGGAAGCTGACCCAGGTTGCGCCGTTTGCCGTATTGAGCAAAGCGTTCAAAATGGGCCAGTCGCTGACCGCATCGGTGCCATCGAGCATCGCTTCGGTTTCGCGGTTGGGGGAAGCCACAGAACCGGCATCCAAGTGGTCGCGGCCAATCACAATTGGGGCTTTCAATTCGCCATTGGCAACCATCTCATTGAATGCCAAACCGGCGATATCGCGTTCTCCATAACCCAGCCAGCAAATGCGGGAGGGGAGACCCTGGAAATGAACTTGTTCTTTTGCCATTTTGAGCCAGCGGTGTAAATGGGCATCGTTGGGGAAGAGCTCCATCAGTTTTTGATCGGTGCGATAAATATCTTCCGGGTCGCCGGAAAGCGCAACCCAGCGGAAGGGGCCCTTGCCTTCGCAAAAGAGCGGGCGAATGTAAGCTGGGACGAAGCCGGGGAAGTCGAAAGCGTTGCTAACGCCCTGGTCCAGTGCGCGTTGGCGGATGTTGTTGCCATAATCAAAAACAATTGCGCCCTTTTGCTGGAAGCCGAGCATTGCTTCAACGTGCTTTGCCATGGTTTTGAGCGAAAGTTCGATATATTTTTCGGGGTCGCTTTGGCGAAGCTGGTAAGCAGCGGTCAAACTCATGCCGGAGGGAACGTAAGAGAGCGGATCGTGTGCGGAAGTTTGGTCGGTAACTACATCGGGAATCACGCCACGCAGCAAGAGTTCGGTGTGGATATCGGCAGCGTTGCCAATCAAGCCAATCGATTTTGGGATTTGTTGTTCAAGTGCTTCTTCAACTTGAGTCATTGCGTCTTCGAGGTTATCGGTCACGGTATCGATGTAACCGGTGTCAAGCCGTTTTTGGGCGCGCTCGGGGTCAACTTCGACAACCAGCGCTACGCCTTCGTTCATGGTAACAGCCAAAGGTTGGGCACCACCCATTCCGCCCAAACCGGCGGTGAGGACAAGTTTGCCCTTAAGCGTATCCCAGCCGTTTTGCTTGGCAAGTGAGCCAAGCGTTTCGTAGGTGCCTTGTAAAATGCCTTGTGTGCCGATATAAATCCAGGAACCGGCGGTCATCTGGCCATACATCATCAAGCCTTTGGCAGAAAGCTCGTCGAAATGTTCCTGAGTAGCCCAATGGGGAACCAGATTAGAATTGGCGATTAAAACACGGGGAGCGTCGGCATGAGTGCGAAAAATACCCACCGGTTTGCCGGATTGAACGAGCAGGGTTTCGTCTTCGTTGAGATCGCGCAAGGAGGCGAGAATCGCGTCATAGGCTTCCCAGGAACGGGCAGCTTGTCCGCGCCCGCCATAGACAACCAGGCGATCGGGCTCTTCGGCAACGGCAGGGTCAAGGTTGTTTTGAATCATGCGATAAGCGGCTTCGATGAGCCAGTTTTTACAGGTTAATTTTGTTCCAATCGGAGCGTGAACTTCTCTTGGTCCGGACATAGGGTGAGCCTCCAATGCTAATTTGTTGTTTCTTTGCTGAATTATAACCGATTGATGCTGTACTTTGAAGGGGAGCACATTTGTTCAAATAAAAGTGCTACCGCATGAGCTATGGAATAGACAAAGCTATAGATATTAACTTTGGATTCTTGTGTTTCAATTTAGTCCAACTAATAATTTATTTATGAACTCCTATTTTGTTTTTTTCGGGAGATTATTTATAACAATTTAAGAAAAGCCCACCTTAATGGAGGCGGGCTTTTGAATAGAAAAAAATGAAAGACAGAACTTAATCTGTTTAAGGGCGTTGACCCAAACCGCCTTCAAGGGTAAGCGTTTCACCTGTCATATATTTAAAATCGGAAGTAGCCAACTGAACACAGACGCGGCCAATATCCGATTCTGCATCTCCAAAACGGCCCATGGGAGGTGTGTGGACATTTTGCTTAAAGGCTTCTGGATACTGGGCAGCAAAATTCTCCAGCTGTGCTGTCCAGGCTAATGGGCAAATGACGTTCACGGTAATACCATCTTTGCTCCATTCGGTGGCTGCGACTCGGGTTAGACCACGAATCCCTTCTTTGGCGGCTGCATAGGCACATTGACCTAAGTTTCCGAAAAGTCCTGCCCCGGAGGAGAAATTGATTACAGCCCCTTTTGTTTTGACCAGGTGGGGATAGCAAGCTTTCATGTAATAGAAGGTAGCATAAAGGCCAGAGTAGATGGACAGATCGAACTGCTCTGTGGTATGGTCGGCTAAAGTAACCCCGGAGGCTGAAGCCTGAGCGTTATTAATCAGCACATCAATGCTGCCGAAAGTTTCTATCGTCTGATGTACTACATTCTGCACCACAGCTTCGTTATCTGAGTTTACGCTGACATCGGCTTGGATGGGGAGAACTTTTACACCATAAAGCCGTTCTATTTCCTCTTTGGCTTCTTCAAGCTTATTCACATTGCGACCGGTGATGACAATATTGGCACCTTCTTTTGCATAGGCTGTGACGATGCCATAACCAATGGATCCGCAACGGCCATCCTTTAAAACAGCTCTTCCACCGCCTGTGATGATTGCTGTTTTCCCACTTAAAATACTCATGTTCGCTCCTTTTCTTGATTCATGTTTAGTATTTTTATGTATCTTTAAATTTTTCATGAATAAAGATTACTTCAATGATTGTACTCCTCGCATCTGAGAACGGTCAAGCATCATACTTTTGTTGGGTGAAAATGGGATTAATCGACAAATGAAGTGTAAGCTTTGCCTTGATTAGAATGCAAAAAACTTCTATACGTTCGCAAAACATGACGAAGCAAGCGACAGGTGTTTCGTATTCAAATGACTTGATGGCTCTCGAAAGCGCTCGTGAGCCTATCAATAAAAAGGACCCCTCCGAGAGTTGTTCCTGCTCCCGGCTCCCCGCTCCTCGCTCCCTGGAATATTAAGTATAATTACGTCATTCCGTTTTTAAAGGAGCTCTTATGATTCATCAATTCGAACTTCCAATTATTGAAGCAATTCATAATTTTTTTATTGGGTTAAAGCCAATCTGGATGGTGATCACCAATCTTGGCACTGAGTCTTTTTACATTATTTTCATGCCTCTGATTTACTGGTGTGTGGATGCCTTGATGGGTGTCAGAATCGGGGTGGTGCTGCTTAGTGGTGGCTTTTTTAACGGCTTTTTCAAGATGCTTCTCGCAAGCCCGCGGCCTTATTGGATGACGGATAAAGTTCAGGCGGGTGAATCGCATGGCTCTTTTGGTTTGCCATCCGGACACTCGATGAATTCGGCGGCGGTTTGGGGGCAGACGGCAATTGAAATGAAGAAAAAGTGGCTCAATTGGGTTTTGGGAATCTTGATTTTTCTGATTGGTTTCTCGCGTCTGGTTTTAGCGGTGCATTTTATCAGCGACGTTTTATTGGGCTGGGTTTTGGCTTTCCTTTTGCTTTGGCTTTTTAACCGTAACCTTCCGGCAATTCGGGGCTATCTCAATAAAGCTTCTTTGAAGAAAAAGCTCTTGCTGACTGTGCTTAGCTCAGCTCTGATGATTGCTTTGCCGGTTTTGCTTCGCTCGATTCATTCCGGCTGGCAGCCTGAGGCTGAATGGCTGCTTCGCGAGCCGGATATCCACCCATTCAATCTGGATTGGGCGATAAATCTGAGCAGTCTTTGGTTAGGAATGTTAGGCGGCTTTTTTGTTTTGTCCGATAAAAAAGGCGTCCTACAGAGTAAACAAGGCGGCTGGAAAAAAGTTGTTCGCTATTTGGTTGGCTTGACCGGTATACTGCTGCTCTATTTTGGCTTGGGCGCACTTTTCCCCAAAGACCTGGGCTTGCTCAGCATGGTTTTGCGCTTTATCCGATATGGCTTAATTGGTCTATGGGTCTCAGCCGGAAGCGTTTTGCTTTTTGAGAAAATGGGCCTTGGAGAAATCCGCCGATAAATTTTGATTGGCGGTTAGCGTTTTCTGGCTAAAGCAGCTTCAAACCAAACTCAAGCCTGACTTCACCCCGCTGGATGTCGTCGTTTTGGTAATGGATGCTGTCTAATCCAATCAGCGAGAAGCCACAGGCGCGATAAAAACGAATTGCCGGCTCGTTGCAGCTTTGGGTTTCGAGGACAATTGCGCGCTTTCCGCCTGCTTTGGCAAGCTCAAGCACTTTTGCCATCAGCAATTTCCCGATTCCCTGATAGCGATGGTCTTCGGCAACCCACAAATTGGCAATTCTGAGGCGATTATTCCAATCTTCGTCGGAAACTTCCACGAAAGCGAGCAATTCCTCGCCCTCAAAAGCGCCGTAAACTTTCGGATTGATAAGCCAGTCAGAAAAAAGGCGGCTTTCGAAACTTTTTTCAATTTCTTCTGGGAGTGGGAGGCGCTTGAGCCTGAAATCAACTTCCTGATCAGTTTCTTCGATGCTTAGCTGATAGTGGGCTTTACTTTTATAACGAAAGAGGAAAGACTTCCCCTTCCAGCTTTGATCAATTTCTCGAATTTCCATTGGCAAACCTTTGTGCTTAATAAAAAAGAGCGGAGAGAGTGGGATTCGAACCCACGGTAGGGACTAGCCCTACAACGGTTTTCGAGACCGTCCCATTCAACCACTCTGGCATCTCTCCGTGTGAGTGGCAATTATACCCGAGCTTTGCGGTTTGGTGAGATTAAGTTTTCAAAAAATCGGTGAAGGGATTGATTTGATTCTTAAAGAACAAAGGACGGTTTTTGCCGTCCTTTGTTAATCTGAAAATCTAAAAATTAGAGACCAACTGCCTGGCGCAATTCGTCAACTTTGTTGGTTCTTTCCCAGCTCAAATCCAAATCATCCCGGCCAAAGTGTCCATAATTGGTAACCTGGCGATAGATTGGGCGGAGCAAGTCAAGGTCGCGGATGATTGCGCGAGGGCGCAAATCGAAGACCTGGCTAATCGCTTCGGCGATTTTCTCGTCATCGACTGTGCCTGTATCAAAGGTTTCAACGTTGATGCTCAAGGGTTCGGGAACGCCAATCGCATAGGAAAGTTGAACTTCGCAGCGGTGAGCCAAACCGGCAGCAACCACGTTTTTGGCAACCCAGCGAGCTGCATAGGCAGCGGAACGGTCAACTTTTGTGGGATCTTTTCCGCTGAATGCACCGCCGCCATGACGACCCATGCCGCCATAGGTGTCGACGATAATTTTGCGACCGGTCAGACCGGCGTCACCCATTGGTCCACCAATAACAAAACGACCGGTTGGGTTGATGTAAATTTTGGTTTCATCATCAATCAGTTCAGCCGGGATGGTGGCTTTGATGACATGTTCGATGATGTCTGTGCGAATTCGTTCGTTGCTCAGCTCAACGCCTTCAAATTGATCGGCGTGCTGGCTGGAAATAACGATGGTATGAATTCGAACCGGTTTTCCGAAGTGATACTCAACGGTAACCTGGCTTTTGCCGTCCGGATACATCCATTTGAGTGTGCCGTTTTTGCGGGATTCTGCCATGCGGCGAGTCAGCTTGTGGGCATAATAGATTGGCATGGGCATCAGGGTTTTGGTTTCGTCACAAGCGTAGCCAAACATCATGCCCTGGTCA
>CAYVOY010000001.1:16943-30626 GCA_964453395.1 uncultured Anaerolineaceae bacterium | reverse complement strand
AGTACGGCACTCTATGATGCGGTTGCTCTCGGTATCAACAAGATTTTGAATGTGCAGCGGCAAACCAAGACTGAATCTCGGGCGGATAAGGTGATTATGGTTATCACAACAGACGGCTACGAAAACGCTTCGCGCGAAACCAGCGGCAAGATGCTGCATAAAATGATAGCGGATTGCAAAAAAGAAGGCTGGGAATTTTTGTTCCTTGGTGCCGATATTGACGCGCAATCTGTGGCAGAATCGATTGGCATCGACCGCATGCGTTCATCCAATTACATGAAAGATTCGATGGGGGTTGCGGTTCAATTCTCATCGCTAAACCAAGCCATCCGCTCAATGCGTAACGGCGAGGAAGTGGGGGAAGAATGGAAAGCCGACTTGGAAGAGGATATGAAACGGGCTAAAAAATAAGGGGGTTATAGGGGGAAACAGAAAATTGGAAGCATGAAACGGGAAGCGGGGAATGGCTAAAAACGGGAATGCTTTTATAAAAAAACCGCCGTTAGGCGGTTTTTGATTGATTAGAACTTGCTTCCTTGACCGGAGTTTCGGTTTTCGCTCCTTCAGAACTGCTTTTGCTTTCGCCGGATCCGTTGCCGTTATTGTTGTCATTGTGGGCAAATTTTTGACCGGAAGGCGAGCGGTTATCGGTGGCATAAAAACCTTTGCCTTTGAAAACAATCCCGACCGGTGTATAAACTTTGCGCAAAGCGACCTTGCCACAAACCGGGCAAACCGTCAGCGCGTCATCGGTGAAATGTTGAAATTGGTCAAAACTGTGACCACATTCTTCGCATAAATAACTATAAACAGGCATCTTTTCCTTAATACTCCAAATTCAGAACCATTATAGTACCATAAAATGGCTGAATCTTATCTTAGCCTATATCAGTTAGATTTGTGTAAGAAAGTGGATCCGGAAGCGGGGAGCGGGAAAATTTTCCGAGCTTGAACCTCTGCAACCTCGCTTCATGAAAAAACCGAAGAGAAGGTCAATCAATATGCCGGATTGTGGAAACTGCTAACTGTCAACTGATAAAAACCTTTTCAGCTCCTTTTTTCAATTTCTGCACTAACAAAGGCAATAATTTCCGCTTCGGATGAGAGCTCCAGGGCTTTTTTGGCTATCTCCTGCACTTCGTCAAGCGTAATAAGTGATAAAGTGCGTTTCACTCGTCCGATATTTGCGCCATTCATGCTAAATTTGCGCAAACCCAGTCCAAACATCAAAAGTGCGCCGATGGTATCTCCGGCTAATTCACCGCAAACCGAAATTGCTTTCCCGGCTTTATTGAATTCGTTGAAAATGTGCCCCAATATACGCAACATCGCAGGGGACATGCTTTGGAAATAATCAGAAAGAGCCGGATTCATCCGGTCGACTGCGTGTAAATATTGGGTCAGGTCATTTGTCCCAACGCTGGCAAAATCGACTTCCAGAGCGACCATATCGGCAATTAAGGCAATTGAGGGGATTTCTATCATGATACCGAAGGGGGTTTTCTCGTCAAAGGGCTTACCTTCGGCTCTGAGCTCCGCCTTTGCTTCCTCAAGCACAAGCTTAGCGGCACGAAGATCGTCCATCGTCCCAACCATGGGAAACATGATTTGCAGGGGTCCAAAAGCCGAAGCGCGCAAGGCTGCCCGTAATTGGGTTTTGAACAAATCGGGATGCGTCAGGCAAAGCCGCAAGGCACGGTTCCCGAGGAAAGGGTTCTCCTCTTTGGGCAAGGGCAAAGAGGGCAAAGTTTTATCACCGCCGATATCAAACGTGCGCAAAGTGACCGGACGACCCATCGCATTCGCCAATACGCGCTTGTAAGCCTCAAATTGTTCTTGTTCGGTCGGCAGCTGTTCGCTGCCCATGAACAAAAATTCGGTTCGGAAGAGCCCGACAAAATCGACATATTGAGCATTCACATCCGGATCGGTTCCGTCGATGTTCAAACCGACGCTATAACGTTCACCGCTGGCAAGCATAGGGATTTTGTCTAAAAACTCACTCGTTTCAGTTTCTTCTTTGATATAGTCAATCAGTTTTTCTTGATATTCCTGGATTTTCGCTTTTTCCGGCTCAAGCAAAACCAGTCCGTTGAGAGCATCCAGAATGACATTATCACCCGATTTCATAATTTCTGTCGCATCCGAAACGCCCAAAACTGCAGGAATCCTATAGCCGCGGGCAAGGATGGCGGTGTGGGATGTCGCTCCACCTGTCTCAGTAACGATGCCCATCACGCGTTCACGATTCATCGTTGCCGTATCGCTGGGCAATAAATCGTGGGCAACCACAATTACATTTTCGCGCAAACCGGAGAGGTTTCGTTCGTGCTCACCACCCAAAATGCGCAAGACGCGGTTGCGAACATCACGAATGTCAGCCACCCGATCGGCAATCTGAGGATCTTTGGCTTTTTCAAGCAGGTTAGCAAATCCGGTATAAACTTCATCAACGGCATAATCCGGCATGGCGCGACTTTCACAAATCATTTTTTTGACGCCTTCTTCAACTTCTTCATCCGTCAAAATTTCGATTTGGGCGCTGAAAATTTTGGCTTTTTTCGGCCTTTCAACTTCCATGGAACTGACTATGCTTTCTAATTCAGCCCGGGCAGTTTTTACGGCAGCCTGATACTTTTGGAAATACAAGTCTTCTTTTCCGCTTTCAAAATAGGATTCGTGTACGTCAGCTTTAAAAACTTTATAGATGTAGACTTTTCCGAGAGCGAACCCTTTTGAGCCCGGCTTGCCTTTAAGAATTCTCATAATTCTCCAATTCTCCGCAAACAGTATAGAGCTTAGTCTTCACCAAATTTGGATTCAACCAATTCGACCAAGGTTTCAACCGCTTCTTTTTCGTCCAAACCTTCAGCCGCAATTTCAATTGGTGTTCCGACAGAAAGCCCCTGAGCCAAAATTTTGATAATTGATTTGGCATTTACCGCTTGGGCTTCGGGGTCATCAAGGCGTCGGACGGTAATTTCTGATTCAAAACCCTTTGCCATCGAGACAAAATCAGCAGCTGGACGGGCATGTAGCCCGGATGCGTTTTTTAATTCAGTTTTTTTGCTGTACATGATTCTCCTTTAATATATCAAACGCCTTTCTCAAGCTCGTCTTTCAGATGGTTGATTAGCCGCCGACCCGGAATTGGTTAGACTTCCTCAGCTTGTGCTTATTATAAAGGTGCTTAAGCTATTAAAGCCTGGTATGTGCGAAAGAACAGTGATTTTCAACTGAAGCCACGGGAATAAAAAAACCGCCCACGGTTTTTCGTGAGCGGTTTTGATGATCGTCGGGCTTATTTTGCCATTATCGGACGAAACTTATAGCCGTAAATAATCATGCCGCGATTATCGCCGTCGTTGCGAATTTTGCGGGTTACCATTTCGACCGGCATCCCGATCCGAACCGGCTCATCGCCCATATCAGTCAGCTGAGCGGTTACAACCGGACCTTCCTTCAGTTTTACCATCGCCACAGTATAGGGGGCTTGTTCTTCAAAACCAGCCGGAGCGTTGGAAATAAAGGTGTAGGAATAAACCTCACCCTGACCGCTGAAGGTAAAGGGGGTTTTTGCTTCCCCGCCACATTCCGGGCAGACATCCCGTGGTGGAAAAATTTTTGCTGCGCAATGCGGGCAGACTTCACCCTGCAAAGCATAACGCTGTTTTTTTAATCTCCAATGTCGTGGAACTTCCATATACAATCTCCTGTTTAGGTCTAACGCCTGAAGTTTAGCCAAAAGAAACTATCAAGAACTCTCAATTTTCTTTCAACGAGGGAAATAGAGGAAATTAAATGCAAAAAGAAGCTCTTTTTATCAAACTAAAGCCATTTAGCTTGAAAAAGAAGAACTTCTTTTCAAAAAATGAGAGGTTTTGAGAGGCTTAATTAGCCTTAAAGTTAATCCAACTCACCGGTTTCAACAAATTTCATCAGCTCGCCAACACTTAAGTTTTTGATGCCGAGTTTCGCAACTGTACGCCCCTTGCGTCGATAATCTGTGTTATGAATGTAACAGGCCAAATTAATGATGCTTTCAATGCCGTTGACCGAAACGCCAAAAGTTTTCGCAAAGGAGGCAATCGGCACCAAACTCATCGGGATTTCTTCGGTGATATAGCGGTGGTTCAGTGTGCCGGGAGCCTTGATTCCATAATAGCCGGGCTGGTTGTGCATCGCTTCATGCAAAGTTTCACCGCGAGCGTTATAGGCAAGCTCCAGCCATTCCAAAGCAGTTCTACCACGCAAACCAAGTGCCGAGGCAACCGTAACCCTTTCGCGGTCAATCACTTCCAAAACTTTAGCGACTGAAGGGGTTACGCCATCCACATAAAATTGAAAATCACCGGAAGTCGCTTCAATCCAACCGGCATTTAGCAAAGCCAATGCCGGATGGAAAATTGCGCCCATGTTGTTTAAGCCGGTCGATAAAACATTTTTACCGTCAATAAATTGCGGAAATGCCGGATGAATCGCATCCAAAACTTCCTGCGTATGAATTGCCGGCAATGCCGCCAGCGGCACGGCCTCTTTAATGCGGAATATTCTCGCTTGGCTTGGCCCGTCAGAACGTGCGGCGAAAATAAAAGTTTCTGCTTCGGCAATGATAGGTTTCGACTGATATCCTTCTTCAACCAAGACTTGGCGAAATTCAAGCGCACCTCCGGTTCGACCGGGGTGCAAGATGACTATATGGTCTTCTCGTAAAAATGGAGCAGCCATTCGGGCGATATCGGCATGAGCCGTGGAGGGAACTACAACCATAATGACATTCGAATCCGCCAAAGCCTCCTCCATATTATCGGTAACTTTGTAAAGCTTGCCAAAGCCGCGAGGCTCATTTGGGCTTTCAAGGTCAATGCCGCCACGTTGGCGGATAATTTCAATATGACTGAGAGTCCGGTTGAACATTGTGGTTTGGAAACCTTCCAGTGCTAAATAAGCCGCCATGGCTTTGCCGCCATTCCCGGCTCCAATTACAGTGTAACGAGTGTTTTTATCCATATCTTCCTCAATTCAAAAAATCTTTTAAACGTTCTTCTTCAGAAATCGGTTTGCCTTGCTCATCAACAGCCTCACTGCAACCATTGATTACCCGGGTACAGATTCGACCGGGAGCATAGGCATTGTTTTTCAGTTGCGGGGCGTCCATAATGCCCAGATTGACCGCCTTGGTCAGCGTCGCTGCATCGGTCAATGGGTCTAAAACGCCTTTATCGGCAATGTTTTTAATTGCCTGGAGGGTTATTCGGGCTTGTTCCATCAGATAAGCTTTGCGAGCCTGAATGAGCGGGTCAACCGTCATATCAGCTTGACCTGCCAAGGCGTTTTCAATTGCGCGCCGGGCTGCCTGACTGGCTTCAATCACGTCCTCAGCCGTGGCGGCATGGTCGGCTTCGGTGTGTCCGACAATGTGAACAATCTGCGGTTTCAGCGCCATTTGCAGGTATATGCTGGTTGCCAAATGTGCCCGGGCGGCGTTGTCTTCCAGCGGATAGCTCAACAATCCGGTGCGGGTTTCGCGCAAAATCCGGAAGTTCTCATCCCTTAGCGGCTCAATCATTTCCAAAATTGCCAGCATCTTTGCCAAGTCCATCGCGTCCGAGATGTTAGGCGGACTGTTAAACATAAACTGGCCGATATAATCCCTCACCCCAAAAGCTTTGGCGTTATAGGCAGCGAGATAAGCAGAAACAGCGAAGATCACATCCGGCGCATCGCGCATCCCCCAGTGGTGGGGTTCGTTGAGTTCAACCGGTATCTTGCGCTGCCCATACCAAGCCATCACTTCCTGATGCTCGCGAATCGATTCTTCCAGGCTAAGCGGACCGCGTCCGTCCATGGCGTTAAACCAAAAAAGCGGAATGGCACACCAGCAGATGTTAATCGTCTCGACGTACATCTCAGCCAGTTTGATGAAGTCATCCGTGCCTGAATAGGTGCGCATCAGCGGATAATTGCCGCTTCTGGAAGCCTCATAAAGTCGCCGATAATCATCAGCACTGCGAACAGGCACGCCACCGGCACCGGTTGTGCGTGGGTTTTGCCTTTCGGGATGGAAGAAATTTGCCTGTGCGTCCTGGTCGATTCCCAAGGAAATCACGTCCAGAGCCTTCGCATCAGCAATTTTTTTGATTCCTTCAAGGCTGGCTTCTACGCTCGGCAAACCAAAATGATGGCGCAAAAGCGGAAAAGGAGCCTTCCAATTAATTCGTTCAACGGTAGTTTGAGGATAATTTGCTTCGCCAAGGTCATCGTTTGTTTCGCCTCGCAGATAAGCCAAAATTTCTTCCCGACTTTGCGAGCCGTCAAAAACCGCATCAAAGAAGCCTTCCAAAAGCTCCGCCTTACGACTGACCGGAGGGGTTCCGCCAAAAGCGAAGCGCACACCCTGCTCATGAAGATCAGCAGCCGCTTCGGCGAATTCTGCCAACAAACGTTCTCCGGTTTCCGGAGTGAGGCGATAAGAAACGCCCACTAAATCCGCTTTTTCTCGCTTGGCAACTTCGAGAAAAGTTTCTATCGGCACAGCAGGACCAAGAAAAACTGTGCGCCAACCAACTGACTCAGCTAATCTAAGTAAATTACTAATTCCTGCAACATGGACACATTCCCCCAAAGCACCAGCAACAATGGTTTTCATAAAAACTCCTAATTTTCGGTGAGAATGAGTAGTCCAGGGATTTGAGGATCAACCGCACCCGGGACTATTGGGATTAAATGAATTTTACACCATTTTTTAATGAATCTTATTAACGTTCCATTGTTAATCGTTGTGGTCGGTGAAAGAACTAACTCCGGGAAGATGCGGAGCACAAATTTTCGGCTGCTTCCTGTTTCCTGTTTCCTGTATATAATGAAGCTAAATCAATTGACAGGAGAAGATATGACAAAAGCCTTGATTATCGTGGATATGCAAAACGATTTCTTGCCGGGAGGTGCACTGGCGGTGCCCAATGGTGATGAGATTATTGAAGAAATCAACCGTCTTTCAAAAAACTATGATTTGGTTGTCGCTAGCCAGGATTGGCATCCGGCAAATCATGGCAGCTTTGCTTCGCAGCATGAAGGCAAACAGCCTTTTGATTTGGGTGAATTAGGCGGTCTGCCTCAGGTGTTTTGGCCTGATCATTGCGTTCAGGCAAGCCATGGTGCGGCTCTTTGCGAAGCATTGGATCAAAAACAAATAGAAGCGATTTTCAGAAAAGGGATGGATCCCGAAATCGACAGTTACAGCGCTTTCTTTGATAACGGCATGAAAAAAGCTACCGGTCTGGAAGGCTATTTGAAAGATCGCAAGATTGACGAAGTTCACCTTTGCGGTTTAGCCGCCGATTTTTGCGTGATGGCGACTGCAAAAGACGCACTCAAATTAGGCTTCGCCTCAGTTATCTTAGAAAATGCCACCAAAGCGATTGACCAAAGTGGCTTGGATGCCATGTATGAGGAGTTCAAAAAATTGGGTGGAAGAGTACTTTGAGCAGGAAGCCGGAAAAATATCGGCATGCTATTGCTTACTGTCAACCAGCTATCGGCACAGCCTGAAAATAATTCGTATGGACGACAACTTTTCCTGCTACCACTCTTTATTGCCTCTCTCCTTTGCGATATAATCCGAGAGGTTGAAGACGAAAAGGTAAAACTATGGATAATCAAGAAGAAAAAGATTTAAACAAAAAGCAAGCTGGCAAGGCAAAGAAATCAAGACGAGGCTGGTTAATCGCTCTGGCAATTGTCGTTGCGCTTGCGGTGATTCTTTTCGCCTTATATCAAATCCCTTCCATCAAATATCGAGTTTCTTATTACATTTCGAATTTAAGGGCGAGCGCTTACTATGCCGCTAATCCACCCGGTGAATCTGAGGTGGATGTGAAAGCGGAATCGACCATGAGCGCTGAAGTGATTGCAACGCTAACCGCTCTGGCACCCACCCCAACCCTTCAACCTACAATTGCAGAAACCGAAGAACAAGTTGCCACTTCGATTCCAACGCCAACACCCGAGCCGACGGCAATTCCCGCCGCAGTACAGCTGGAGGGGATTGTGCAGGAATATCAACGCTGGAACAGCTGCGGTCCTGCCACCCTGGCGTTGAATCTTCGCTATTGGGGCTGGGTAGGCGAACAACTCGATATCGAACAAGTTGTTAAACCGCGTTTGGAAGACCTGAATGTTACTCCTCAGGAAATGATGGATTACATCGAAACGAAGACCGATTTTGACGCTGTTTTGCGGGTTGGCGGAACGGTCGATTTGCTTAAAAAGCTGATTGCAGGCGGTTTTCCGGTTTTGGTCGAACGTGGTTATGTCAATCGTGATGACGGTTGGATGGGGCACTATGGCGTGGTGGATGGCTATGATGACGCCACGCAAGAAGTCCACATCCCCGATACATTTAATGGCTATATCACACTGGGTTATGATAACCTTCAGCACGTTTGGGACCAGTTTCATGGCACTTACCTGGTCGTTTTTCCTCCTGAAGAGCGTGAAACCGTCCTTAACATTTTGGGTCCCGATGCTGATCCGGCTTATAACCTGGATGCCGCTTTGGAAAAATTCAGAGAGCGAGCCGCAACGGTTGACCGCTCTGAACAGTATTTTGCATACTACAGCCTGGGCGAACTCTTGGTGATGAAGAAAGAGTACGTCGCCGCAGCGGAAGCCTTTGACAATGCTTTTGAGGTTTACAACTGGTTGCCAGTCGATGCCCGCCCTTGGCGCATGCTTTGGTATCAGGTTGGACCCTATGAAGCCTATTATTACACCGGTCGCTATCAGTCTGTGATTAGCCTGACCTTCAAAACCTTGACCGATCGCGTCCAACCGGCAGCCTTGCCTGAGAGCTTTTTATGGAGCGGGAAGGCAAACGTTGCGCTCGGAAACACTGAGACTGCGATTGCTGATTTTAAACGTGCCCTCGAATGGCATCCCGGCTGGCAACCTGCTTTGGACGAATTAGACGCTTTGGGCGTGAAACCTTAATATAGAAGAAGAAAAACCTATGTCAAAATCGACAAATGAAATGAAAAAACAAGTCCGCAAAGATTCAATCTGGCGCAAACCCTGGATCTATCTCGGGATTCTTGCTGCTTTAATTGTTCTTGCGGTAGTGGCAATGCAAATTCCGGCAATTCAAAGCCGGGTGCGCACAGCTTATGCCAATATTTACAACCGAATTAACAAACCGGACGAAAAAGATTTTGGTCCTTCACAGCAAAGCACGGTTAGCGCAGAAGTTTATGCCACTTTGACGGCTATGGCACCGACCGCAACCACACAGCCCACGGCTACCGAAGAGCTTGTGCTTGCCGATACACCTGTGCCGACCAGTACGCCTTTCCCCGTGCCCGCCAGTTTTGCCCTCGAAGGCATGGGCTTGGAATATCAGACGATGAACAACTGCGGACCGGCGAATCTCGCAATGAATCTCACCTATTGGGGCTGGCCGACCAATCAAAGCATTACCGAAAATGCCATCAAAACCCACAAAGACGACCGCAACGTTATGTTGCAGGAAATGCTCGATTATACCGAGGCAAACACCGATCTCAAGGCTCAATTGCGCTATGGCGGTGATATCGAACTCGTTAAACGCATGCTCTCAGCCGGTTTTCCGGTCTTGATTGAACGCGGGCATAGCGACGAAAACGACGGATGGATGGGGCATTACAGCATTGTTACCGCATATGACGATGCCACCCAAACGGTTACCATTCCCGATACGCTTTTGGGTATGATGAACATGTCTTATGCTGATTTGGAGCGTGACTGGTGGCATTTTGACGGGATTTATCTGGTTATCTACCCTGCCGATCGCGAAAGAGAAGTTTTGAGCTTGCTGGACAAAGACGCAGACCCGGTTGAAAACCTGCACAGGACACTCGAAAAAATTGAGCGACGGATTCCCCAGGTTAGCGGACAAGATCTTTTCTTTGCGCTTTACAGCAAGGGCTCCGTTTTGGTAGATATGCGGGATTACCTGGCTGCTGCCGAAGCTTATGACCAGGCTTTTGCGGTTTACAATCAACTCGATTTTGGCTTGCGCCCCTGGCGCATAACCTGGTATCAGGTTGCACCCTATGAAGCCTATTATTACACCGGCCGCTATCAGGATAGCTTTGACTTGGCTGAGCAAACCATCAATAACACCACTTTTCCTTCCCTGCCCGAAACCTGGCTATGGGGTGGACGAGCCGCTTTAGCTCTGGGTGATAAAGAAAACGCCATTAAGTACTTTAACAAGGCTTTGGAGTTTTATCCCAATTGGGATTTAGCAAACCAGGGTTTGGCTGAAGCCCAGTCCTAAATTGAAAAGCGATAAACAAACAAAAACAGCTTATTTTGAAACAGGTATAATCCAAACATTATGACGACACCTCAAAAGGAGGCGCTGCGCAGGCGCCTCTCTAAACAAAGTATTTGGTCAAAGCCATGGTTCTATTTGGTTTTGCTTTTTGCATTAATCCTTTTGGCATTGCTGGTTTATCAGATTCCTGCCGTGCATGAACGCCTTTCCTGGCGGGTAGACAGCGCAATGGCGAGAGTCTACTATTTCTTCAACCCACCCGGACAAGAAGTTTTTGTGCCAGTCGGGGACGAAACTGAAGAGCTGCACGCCATGCAAACACTCACGGCCGGAGCACCCCCAACTGAAACGCCGGTGCCGACGGAAACACCAACCATCACGCCAACCACGGAGTTCACCCCCACTCCGACAATTGAGCCAACTCCAACGGCAACGCTGGTACCTTTGCCGCGTTCTGTCTTGCTCGAAGGCGTTCAGGTGGAATATCAAAAAGCAAACAATTGCGGACCTGCAAACCTCTCGATGTTGCTCAATTACTGGGGCTGGAAGGGTGACCAAACGGTCACAGAGAAGGTTTTGAAACCTTTCATCAAAGATCGCAACGTTATGCCCTACGAAATGCTCGATTATGTTCAAACCCAAACCGAATATAACGGTATTGTGCGTTATGGTGGCGATTTGGAAACTGTCAAACGCCTGGTTGCTTCCGGTTTTCCGGTTTTGATTGAGCGCGGTTATATCAACGCTCAAGAAGGCTGGATGGGTCATTATGGCTTGATTGTCGGTTACGATGACGATGCTCAGGAAGTCACCATCCCTGATACTTACCTGGGTGTGATTAAGGTTAGCTATGCGGATATGAATCGCTATTGGGCGCAATTTGACAAGATTTATCTGGTCGTTTTCCCCAACGAGCGTGCTCAGGAAGTTTATGATATTTTGGGCCCTCAAATGGATGCCGCATACAACCTGCAACATGCTTTTGATCAGGTTCAGGCAAACTTGTTTAATCAGAGCGGCGCAGAGCTTTACTTTGCCTGGTTTAGCCGTGGTTCAATCTTGGTCGAAATGCAAGATTCTTGGGGAGCGGCACAATCATTTGATGAGGCTTTCAAGGTCTACGCCACCTTACCCGAAAAAGACCGACCCTGGCGAATGCTTTGGTATCAAACGGGTCCCTTCTTCGCGTATTACAACATGGGACGCTATCAGGATGTTTTAAGCCTGGCGAAGCAAACGCTGACCGAGGCGAAGGAAGACGCCCTGCCGGAAAGCTGGGTCTGGAAAGGCCGGGCTGAGGTGATGCTTGGCATGCGCGATGAGGCAATCGCCAGTTTCAGGCGGGCGCTCTATTGGCACCCGGATTGGTGGGTTGCGAAAGATGCGCTTGAAGCTCTGGGCGTCACCCCCTAAAACCAAAAAAACCACCGTAAAGGTGGTTTTTTTATACTTATCGGCGATGACGATTATTTTCCAATACAATCTGCGGCGGCTTGTTTCAAATGCGCCATGACTGCGTTCAATCCATTGCTTCGCTGAGAGGAAATGTGATGCCAAAGGCCTAAATCTTCATAAATATGCATATCTGCCGTTAGAACAAGCTCTGCCGGCTGGTCGTTGAGCAGTTGATACAAAATTGAAACCAAACCGCGCACAATCAGCGAATCGCTGTCTACACTAAAGTTTATTTTTCCATCCACGCAATGGATATCAAACCAAACACTCGATTGACATCCATGCACCAGTCGCTCGTCAGTTTTGAGAGTCGGGTCCATAGGGGGCAAAGCCTGACCGAGTTCGATTAAATACTCATACTTCTCGTCCCAGTTGTCAAAGAGAGAAAAATTATCAATTAATTCTTTTTCAATTTCTTCTATCGATTTTTCAGCCATGTTTACCTTCCAATCATTTTGATAACGCTTTGAATACCCCTCGCCAGAGCGTCGAGATCTTCACGATTATTATAAATGCCTAATGAAGCCCGAACGGTGCCGGAAATATGCAAAGCATCCATAATCGGTTGGGTGCAATGCTGACCGGTACGCACGGCGACACCCTTGGAATCGAGCAAAATTCCGACATCGTAGTGCTGGATGTCTTCCAGATTAAAAGGAATGATGGCAGAACGATGCTTTGGATTGCCATAAATTTTCAAGCCCGGGATTTCAGAGAGCAAACCCAAACCATAATTGAGCAAATCGTCCTCATAAGCCTGCAGCTCATCCGGGTCAAACTGTTTAAGATAATCAAGAGCTGCGCCTAAACCAATCACATCCGCCACGTTTGGTGTGCCGGCTTCAAACTTATAGGGCAATACGTTAAAAGTAACTTTGTTGGGCGTGACGATATCAATCATTTCGCCGCCGGATTGGAAAGGCGGCATTTGCATCAACCATTCATGCTTGCCATAAAGAACGCCGATCCCCATCGGAGCATACATTTTGTGCCCGGAGAAGGCATAAAAATCGGCATCGCTCGCCTGAACATCATGGCTGAGGTGTTGAATCGCCTGAGCACCGTCGACCAAAACCGGGACATTGACCGCATGAGCGATTTTGACAATTTCGTCAATTGGATTAACCGTTCCAAGCGAGTTTGAAACCTGATTGACCGCTACCAATTTGGTTTTTTCGTTTAGAAGCTCTTTGAAAGCTTCTAAATCCAATTCGCCGTCTTCGTCAAAGGGGATTACGCGAAAATTTGCACCCTTGCGTTGGCACATCAGCTGCCATGGAACATAATTACTGTGGTGTTCCAGCTCACTGACCAAAATTTCGTCTCCCGGTTTTACGAAAGCCTCGCCAAAAGAATAGGCAACCAGGTTGATCGATTCGGTTGTGCCTCGGGTAAAGATGATTTGAGAGGGCGAAGGTGCGTTGATGTACTCAGCAACCTTTTTGCGCACTTCTTCGTAGGCATTGGTCGCCTGGATTGCCAGCGTGTGATTGCCACGATGAATATTGGCATTGCTGGTTTCGTAATAATTGCTGATGGCGTCAATTACGCTTTGTGGTTTTTGAGTGGTTGCGGCATTGTCAAGATAGACCAAAGGACGGTCGTTTATTTTTTGTTTGAGAATAGGGAAATCTTCCCTTGCACTGAGAATATTTTTGCTCATAATTTTTCCTTAAAGTACTTGATTTTACCATTGAGGGCAGGGTAAAAGACAGCTGGCAGTAGACAGATTTTGGCAGAGTGCATCTTCCTTGGATACAAGCTTTTGGCAATTATCTTATGAGGATGAAGCCTTCGCTATTTTGTGTGTAATGATAAATATGACCATTCCCCCACTAATTGTTCCACAAATTTCTGGGATAAGTTACAATTGTTAACAACTTGGCTTGGCCTTTCCTAATGGAGGACGTATG
>CAYVOY010000001.1:921-16933 GCA_964453395.1 uncultured Anaerolineaceae bacterium | reverse complement strand
TTAGCTTGACCTTTCTATTGGAGGACCAATGGCAGAAAAAATTTTAGTTGTTGATGACGAGCTTTCTCTTCAAGAAGCTTTAACCTATTCCCTCGAAAAAGAGGGCTATCTCGTTTCCGTTGCCGGCGATGGACTTACTGCTCTCGAAATCGCACGCGCAAATCCACCCGACCTGGTAATTTTGGATGTTATGCTGCCGGGCATTGACGGGTTTGAAGTCTGTCGCATTCTTAGACAAGAATCAAACATGCCGGTATTAATGCTTACTGCTCGCGATGATGAAATTGACCGTGTGGTTGGGCTTGAGGTTGGTGCGGACGATTATCTCCCAAAACCATTCAGTATGCGGGAGCTGATTGCAAGAGTAAAAGCTCTCTTGCGCCGTGTCAGAATGATTCGCGAAGATGTTGTCGCCGCCAATCAGGACGAAGCCTTTGTGGTTATGACCTTCGGCAATATGGAAATTGATCTCGGCAGACGGGAATTGTGGGTTGATGGCAAAGCTGTCCCCTGTAAACCAAGGGAGTTCGATTTACTCACCTTCCTCGGGCAACATAGGGGCCGCGTTCTCAGCCGCGAACTGATTTTGGATCGCGTTTGGGGTTGGGGTTTTGTGGGTGATTCCCGGACTCTCGATGTCCATATTCGCTGGTTGCGCAAGAAAATTGAGGTGGATCCTGACAATCCTGTCAGAATTATCACAGTGCGAGGTACCGGCTATCGGTTTGAAGGTTAGGCATTTTTAATGCAAAAGAAAATACGCTTTCAATTCCGATCTCTTTGGCCTATATTTTTGGTTGTTGCCGTCTGCGTAATAGCTTTCGCGGCTCTCTTTCCGCCAATTATTAGCACAATTCAGGAACACGCCATAGAATTGGGTGAAGTGCCAAATGCAAGGCCGCTTTTATTATTGTTGTTAGCTACCTTAGCTATTGGACTGATGTGCGGTCTGGCTGTGAATATCCACACGACAAATGAGCGTTTTGTGGTCTTGGAAAACCTGAAAGCAGCGGTTGAGGAATTGGGCGAGGGGAAGTTTCACGGAATATATATCCCAAAACATGTTGGCGAGATGCCTGAGATGAAAGCACTGGGCGATGCTATTCAAACAACCGCTCAAAAAGCTGAGGAATACATCGCTACTTTGAAAAAGCAAAAAAATATGCTTTCAGTGGTTTTGAGTAATATGACCGACGGCGTTTTGATTGCCGATGAAGATGGCACTGTTCAAATGATCAACAAGGCGGCTGAGAATTTCTTTAATGTGAAAAGTGAAACAGCGCTTAATCATCCGATTTCCGGAGTGCTTAAGCAAGAAGATTTACTGGAGCTTTGGAGCAAAACCAAAGCCGGCAAACCTGAGACCATCACAATCGAATTTGGGCCAGAACCAAAATACCTGCAAGTGGTTGGCATCTCTCTCGAAGAGGACTTGCCCGGTCGTTCCATGTTGCTTTTTCAAGACCTCAGCCATACCCATCATTTGGATGCCGTCAGAAGAGATTTTGTCTCAAACATCTCGCACGAATTGCGCACACCCGTAGCCGGATTAAAGGCTATTACCGAAACGCTTTTGGATGGTGCCCTGGACGATCCGCCTGCTGCCAGGAAATTTGTTTTTCGCATGGATAGCGAGGTGGACAACCTCACTCAAATGATTAATGAACTGCTTGAACTATCGCGGATTGAAGCCGGTGAATATAGCTTTTATTATGTACCGGCCAGACCGATTGAGCTGATTAGCAAGGCGGTGGATCGGATGATTTTGCAAGCTGAACGAGCAGGCATCAAGCTTAGTTTTGATTGCCCTGATGATTTACCAAAAATTCTTGCCGACCCAAGCAGAGTATCCCAAATATTTATTAATCTGATTCAAAATGCAATAAAATTCACCCCTGAGGGAGGGCATATTCACCTGACTGCCCAAAGAGCGGGGCCAAAAGTGCTTTTTTCGGTTCGCGATGATGGTACGGGGATTATCAAACGCGATCGCGATCGAATTTTTGAGCGTTTTTATAAAGCCGATCGATCGAGAACCGGTGGTGGAACCGGGCTTGGGCTCTCCATTTGTAAGCATATTGTTGAAGAACATGGCGGACACATTTGGGTAGAAAGCGAAGTCGGGCATGGATCGACCTTCTATTTTTCGCTGCCCGTTGTCCATGAGCCGGATTCAAAAATCAAAAATATGGAAGAGGCTCAATCGGAAGGATGAGTTTTACGGCTTTTCCGTATCGACGGATTTTTGCGGAAGCAATTTCAAAAGAGGGGAGAAGGGGTTCCAATTTAAGAGTTTTGCTATTCTGCCAATCGGAACACTACGGCTTGCTTGAACCTCCCGACGCTTACGCCACATTTTGGGCAAGCCTTTAATTGCATCCCACTTAGCCTTCCAGACAGCTTTTCCGTTTGGAATTAGTGGGCTGGCAATCAAATAAGCAAGGTTGAATAGGATATGAACCGGCAAAAGCAGGTAGAAAAGAAAGCCGGGCATGTTTTTAACGTAGTTCCAAACCAGGTTGCGCTGCCCATGATAGATTGAAAATTCGCTTCTCACCCCTGCACTGCCCGAACCGACATGGTAGACGAGCGTGTCTGGTAAATAAAGGCAAGGAAATCCGGCTAATTGCAGCCGCATGTCCAGGTCAAGGTCCTCCATGTAGGCGAAAAAGTCCTCGTCAAAGCCCTTGATTTTATCAAAAGCGGCTTTGGGATAGACCCCGGCAGCCGCACAAGCGCTGATGACATAACGGGCTTCCTTTTGGCTGAGATCGATTAATCGGTTGTGGTTTTGTCGCCAAGCTAAACCGCTGGCGTGCAAAACGTTCCATTCCCCATCCAAAAAATCGGGGTTGTTTGCCTGGACAAGTCTTGAAGCAAAGAAATGCCCGGGATGCTCCAAGCTTGCCTGATAAACTTTTTCGAGCCAGTCTGAGCTTGGATAAGCATCAGCATTTAATAAAACCAAATAGTCCCCTCTTGCCTGTTTGGTAGCAAGGTTGTTGCCCGCGGCAAAGCCCAGATTCTTCTCGGATTGAAGCAAGTGGAGATCGAGATCTGGATATTGAGCCACAAGCTCAACGTCAGGTTCATCGTCCGAGCCATTGTTGAGCAATATAATTTCAAAATTCTTAAAAGTTTGCGCCTTTAATGATGCCAAACATCGCGGCAAAAATTGCGCAGCTCGCCAATAGAGGATAATGACTGAAAAGTAAGGTTTGCCCATGATTTTCCTGCCCTTATTATAGTGTACCTCTATGCAAGCTGTTGAATTTGCTCAAGTTTATCATTTATAATAGTTGAAAATTAAAAGCTCTGGAAAAGTGACAATGACAAAATCTAAAAAATCCACAAAGAAAAGCGACCTCAAGAAGAAAGGGCTCCCATCCTGGCTTCTATGGGTTTTATTGGTGATAGCTGTGGCAGTAGGCGGATATTTCGCAATTCAACAAAACAACAAACGAACGGAAATTATCAATAACCTTCCCGCTGAGATGAGCGTTGCTGAAGTGGCAAAGCTAAACACGGATGATTACTACTTCCTCGATGTTCGGGAACCAAGTGAGTGGAATGAATTTCATATTGATTGGGCAACCTTGATTCCTTTAGGCGAACTTGCCAAAAGGGTCAACGAATTACCGAAAGACAAAAACATCATCGTAGTTTGCCGTTCGGGCAACCGCAGCGCGCAAGGGCGGGATATCTTGTTGAAAGCCGGTTTTGAGGCAGTAAGCAGCATGGCCGGCGGAATGAACGATTGGCGCTCTCAAGGCAACCCGGTCGTCACCGGCCCATAAAAACTAAAATTTATTTTTGTTAGAAGCAACAAGCTCTCCGTTTTGGAGAGCTTGTTTTTGTTTTACTTGAGGGGTGAAGCATAATTGCCTAAAACTCTACTTATATACCCCCAAAACCTCATTATACTTTTGCCAATATGTATACATCTCTTGCTCCACCGTAGGGATAACTTGTTTGGTCCGAATGTTATCTTTTAATGGGTTCAATATTTCCGGATTGTCGACAATCTTTTGCATTACTTCAGCCAGAGCCGCAGAATCACCGGGGGCAAAGGTAAAACCGTTAAAATCGTTTATCACCCTTTCTTTCATCCCTCCTAAATCAGAGGCAATCACCGGAACTTCACTTGCTAAAGATTCCACAATCGTAAAGGGGTAATTTTCGTACCAGATGGAGGGAATAATCAAAACATCCATTGTCGAGAAAACCTGAGGCAGTTCCGAGCTGTGAAACGCCCCTGCAAATTCGATTCTGCTATCGCCATTAGCCAGTCGATTGAGTTGGCCTTCATAATCTGCTCCGCCACTTCCAAATATCTTTAAGTGAGCTTCGTGAGGAGATTTTAATTGATTAAAGGCATTGATTAAAACATGCGTTCCCTTATGTCTCCCTAAAAATCCAACAAAGCCAAATCGGATTTTATCTTCCTTATTGTAAAACTGACGGTGTGGAACGATGTTGCTATGCATTATGCCATGATTGTTTACGAGGACTTTTAAATCTTTGACTGAGTCATCGAACATATCAGCTAATATTTTGGAGGGAGAATAAACAGCTTTGGCTCCCAACAACAAATCACGCGTCAATGCCAAACGATTCATGATAAAACTCTCAGAGTATTCACTGCAAAATCGTTTGCAGGCAGCTCCGCCTTCAGGACCGGAACATAAGGTGTCAGGAGTCGGTGCCAACATAATTTTTGGACAAATTAAATGGAAGTCGGTTAAAGTAATAATATAAGGAATCCCCAATTCTCTTGCAGCGAAAATAAAAGGATGGACCCGCATCAAGTGACCTGCATGAATCAAATCCGGCTTCTCCCTTTGGAGAATTTCTCTCGCGAATTCGATTCCCAATTTTGGATCAATATTAAAATGTATATCACCCGGATCATTAGTATATCGATATGCCAAAACATTCAAACCACCATACTGATACTCGCCATATTGCACTCCATGTAAAGAAGCAGCAAAACTATCGACGCTTTTCAGGTTGTATGTGATTACTTTTACAATATTACCTGCCTTCTGGCTCATCGAGGCGCAATTAAAAACAAATTTTTCTGTACCTGCTTGAAACTCAGGATAAAACTGGTGTGTCAAATAAATTACTTTCATCAAACACCTTCCATCATGACTGAATACAGGTTCGTCATTTCTTGACTGTCTGTTTCATCTCTGTTTTTATAACAATAGGCTAAGAAAGAACCCGTAATTATTGAAAATGCTTTTGTGAAACACACTTTAACGTCTTCTATCAAGGTTTCATCAACTACTTCATAGCTGTTTTTGATATAGTCAAGGATGACTTGAGCATGTCCGCGAAAAGCTTGAAGCATAATCCCCTTCGCGACGGTACGATTATTTTTCAGATCAAAGCCTTCGATTAATCTTTCCAGAAACTCGATCGCATTATCATCAAACTTTGACTCTGCAAAGATTGATGTTGATGGATCAAACTTCTTTCCTGATCCCTGATCTATCGACTTTAATACCAAATCTTCCAAGTCTTCCGGATTAACAACCATTGTCGACAGGCTGTCCAAGCTGCTTATCAATTGTCCTAAGAAGCTATAGCAAGACACAAGTTCCGGAATAAACTCTCTCAAATGGATTTCCGGAATGACAAAATCGTCAAAAATGTCAGTTAAGAAAAGGTTGTCTACGAAGCCGCGCTTTAGAAAGTAATAGGGTGTTCTGAGATGCGAATGGATAACCCGACTCGAACCAAGGAAAGCTAACTTGTGTCCGTCTTTGATTAATCGAATGCCAAGATCCAGGTCTTCAGCATAATTTAGCCGATAACCATATTGCAAGAATAAATCGCGTGAGATGAGATTCGCAAGGTCCGAAAGCTGTCCGTTTTTCCGTAATGAAACATAATCCTGGCTCTTTGGCAGGCTGAAAATCCGATCCGCATTGTTAACCTCCAGAAAATTGTAATAGTTCCAACTATTTTGACGATAGAACAAGTCTGCATCTTCCCTTGGCGATTCGGCACAAGATACTGCTGCGAGGTCATTCTCAATTAGCGTCATATACATCGTAGCAAGCCAGGTGTCATTTGGAGGAAGTGCGTCCTGCACCATAAACATCAAATAATCACCACTGGCCGCCTCTGCCCCAAGATTCCTGGCACCGGAATGGGAGAAATCTTCCGGTTCAATATTTACGACCGTTGCCCCTAAAAACTTAGCCGTTTCAAGCGTCTCATCAGTGCTTCCGGAATCAACAATAACGACCTCAATTTTTTCAAAGCCTCTTTGAGCATTGAGGGTCTTCATCAAAATCGGGAAGTCTTTTCCTGCGTTTTTCGTTGGAATGATAACGGATACCGACTTACCAACAACTTCAATCTCGTTATCTGACGTGGACGCAGCTGTGCTTGCTTTAGGGCTCACCTGCTTAATGGTGAGCGGGCTTTGGTCGAGATTAATAGAAGCTGCTTTTCTGCTCATAAGCTTGTTCTTAGCCTTCAACCAGAACTGCTTGAAACCATGAAGGCGAATATACCGAAACGCAAAACGCAAACTGGCTAGAGAAAATAGTTTCTTCGGAGAACTTTTTGTGCTGTTTGCCGAAATCCGATGACTCATCAATTGCCCAGGCAAAGCCACCCTCCCCTCTGATTTACCATAGTTTATATAATGAAGAAGGGGGTTAATTCCAGATTCAAGAACATCCGGATTTCGCATCAAATAAAAAGAAAGATCGAATTGTGCAGACGGATTACGCCCTTCTTTCCAACCAATTGTCATAAAATGCTTCAATGGATCTGTATCAGCAAAGCGCACATCGGGATTGTTTAATAAATAATATTTTTCATCAAAAAGCCCGCTTTTAAGAATAATTTTTTTATCATTCTTTAATAAGCACATTTAACTTCTCCCATGTTTTTTCATTATTTTTCGCAAAGGACGGGTAATTTTCCAACTCGTACTGGTGGCATAATCGACAACTTCGTTCTTCGCTTCAGCCAGCTCTGAAGTCAGCCTTTCTGTTTCTTGTTTATAACTTGAAAGCTCCGATTTTAATTGTGTAACATTTTCTTTAAGGTCTTCTACATATTTATCAAGCTTAACAGCTTTTTCTTCTGTCTGAACAGCAATGCTTTTAATCGTTTCTTGAACAAGCGGAGATATTCCAATTTGTGATTTACCAAAATCATGATAAATCTGATTATACGTTTCTACCCATTTATGTGCATTGTTGGGCAATAACCAATTAGCCTCAACTTCTTTTTGGGCGTTCGTTGCTATCGTTCGTCTATACTCGCTGTCATCTATCAACAAGCTTATATTCTTTTCCCATTCCTCTTGTGATGCGGACAACAAACCGGTTACTCCAGTCTCCACTGCTTGATTGTAAGCGGGCACATTGGAGAACACGCCAGCAAGCCCAATCGCTGAATACTCGAGGAACTTTAATTCACTTTTAGAATCATTAAATTGGTTGTTTACTAACGGTGCAATTCCGATTGCGGCATCAAAATTGTTTACATCTTCAGCAAACTGTTTATACTCATAAGATTTTGATGGAATATGCACCGAATTATTCAGGCGTTTAATAATTGGATGTTCAACGCCATAAAAAATGAACTCGACTTTTGATCCATATTTGTTCGAAATGTTCAAAAGTGCAGGTTTGATTAATTCGATGTCCGGATAATGTGATTGTCCGGCAATGTAAATTAGTTTAACTTGCTCATCTTGCTTGCCCTGTGGCACAGGATTGAATTTCCAGATTGCGTCATCAAGATAATTTGGAAGAAGATAAACGGACTTAGTAAACGCTGACACCACGTCATACAAAGCTTGAGTTGTTACGGTGACAGCATCGACTGCAGTAATTGCGTACAAAAGGCTGGGTAGACTGTCAGTAAAAAAACCAGACAGCCGGTCAGGATGATTTGCTGGAAGATTAAGAAAGTCGTCATCCAAATCCAAGACCACTGGTTTTCCCAATTCTTTTGCGGATGAAATTAATTCGAGAAAAAACTTGGTGTGCCGTGGGAAATCTCTCTGAATCACTACTAAATCGGTGTTCTTGATTTTAGTCTCATCAAAGACCTCAAAGGCTATTTCCTTCTTAACATCAATTCCAGCGTGGCTTAGCGGGCCAAGCACTCGAAGCTGTTCTGAAGCATTAACTCCCAGATTGTCAGAAAAAAAAGTAACTGAATTAATTTTCATATAATTTTCCTATTTCAAGCGCAAACATTGAGCCCAATCTTGAATAGATAAGGATAATGCAATTTCAGCTTTCCCGCAACCAATAACCACCCTTCATATGCTTCAGGCAAGTTTTGATTGTCGATTTGTTCACCAACAGTATATTTTTTTTCATTCTGAGAATGCTGTCAAAAAATTCGCTTCAATTTTATATAAACCAGTCAACGAAAATGGTTTGTGAATGCAAAAGGAACTTGATTGGTCCCGAAATGAAGAATAGCAGGATTGTCATGCTGATAGTTAGCCAGAAAACAGCCTTGTTTTTAACAAACTCTAATATTCGGGCCATCAGAATATAGGCAATCCCTATGACTGGGAAAATATAACGGCCTTGCATAGCAATGTTTTTAAATCCATAAACAAGCTCTGAGTTGTAATTCGTTAGTAATAATATTCCGGCATAGAGGAGCAAGAGGAGCGTTAATCCACGGGATAAGGTTTTAGAGTTCTCAAGGTATTTGAATCCTAGCATGGAATACCAGACATACAAAAGGTAGAAGACAATAATGATATGAGACGGATAGTAAATCAAATGCCCTAAGATGCCATGGATGCGGACCAACATTTTTGGAATCCAGGTATAGAAGAGGTATTCCAATGGATTCGGGTAGCCTTGTCTAATGCTCTCGGATATGCTTAGCTTTTGGGGCAAAGCTTGTTCGTGGTACCTGACTGCCATTGGATCCAGCGCACAAGTTCTGGAATCCAGGGTGTCTGCACAAATAGGAGTGAGACTACGATAGTTAATAAGGTTGCTGCCATAAAGCATGAAAACAGCCAGTGTCAAAACCCCAGCCACAAAAGCTATAATTCCACTTTTTACGCTCCACGCACTTTTAAAACCTGACAACTGTTGTTTTAATTTACCGGTAATTGTCCACATCAATGCCATTAGGACGGCCATGGGAAGAACAGGGTATTTCACAAGACAGCCCAAAGCAATCATGATAATCCACAAAAAAGAGTTTTTTTGGAAATCTTTCCCTTTATAAGCCCTGACAAAAAATAAAATCGCGGCGAAGCAAAACATGTTTGCCATGTTGTCATAGTTGACTGACCCAGATAGAAATGTCCACATTAAAGTGTTAGCAAGCAAAAACACGGGCAAAATCTGCAACCAGCGATTTTTTATCATCTCCTTTGAGGTTAGATAAAGCAAAATCATTGCGATAGTGGAATAAAATGTATTGGTCAGACGAAGGACTGTCAATAATTGGCTGTCGGTAATACTTGGAAATAACAAAGTGATGATATTTATCATTCGACCGTTTACCCAATAGTAAACAAAAGGTCGACCAGTTATTACCCATCCGGTTGAAATCGATTCTGCACTGTCTTTTGGAATTCCCCAAGTCCCCGCGAAAAGTTTGGAAAACAATAAATGTCCGGACTCATCCGGGGCAATACCGGCTTTCAAACGTAAGGAAATGAAGATTGAGAAAGCAATGAAGACAACCAGGATAAACAAAAATACTATCTGCTGTATTGATATCCTTCGCTTTGCTACCTTTTTGTCCACTTTAACTCATTTCTTGTTTATGTCTGCCCAGTTATTCGGTTTTTCGACCACAGAACTGATAATAACTAACAACTTATGATTATCAATAAACTAATGCCACTCAATCAACTCTTGACATAACACAGTCACAACAGCTCAAAAACCGATCCTTGTTTTGCCTCAAACGAAGCGCAAGCCTTCTTGCCATTCCGGTTGCCTAAGCCCAAAAGTCTTTGCCAATTTATCACAATTCAAAACTGAGACCATCGGACGGGTTGCGGGAATCGGGAAATCGCTGCTTTTCGCGGCTTCGAGGCGTTGGACTATTTGCTCTTCTTTCTTGGGGTCGAGGTCCAAAATCGCTTTCGCCCATTCATAGCGACTGCAAGATCCTCCACCGGAGCAGTGAAACAAGCCGCCTTTTTCTTGCAGATATCCGTAAACGTCTTCTCTGCCTTGTGCCAAAATCAAAGCGCTAATCTCCGCCAACATTCGCGCAGAAGTCGGGCTGCTGATTTGATCATCGACAACGCGCATCACTTCTTGTTGGCGCGCCCATTGCAAAACTTTGGTCACAAAGCCGCCCTGTCTCATCGAATAGACCCAGCTTGTGCGCAAGACCAGGTTGACACAACCTGAAGCCCCAATCGCTTGCTCGCCTTCCAATTTCGTTTGTCCATAAATATTTAGTGGGTTGGTTGGGTCGCTCTCAAGATAGGGGCCGCCCTTGCTTCCATCGAAGACATAATCGGTGGAATAATGCAGCAGCACAGCCTTCAATTTTTTTGCTTCTTCCGCCAAAACAGCCGGACCGGTTGCGTTTATCGCCCGGGCAAGCGCTATTTCACTCTCGGCTTTATCCACATTGGTATAAGCGGCTGCATTGATGATGATTTGAGGTTTAACCTCATTCACCAGTTTGCGTAAGCCATCGCTATCTGAAAGGTCAACATCCGGGTAATCGAAGGCAACAGCTTTGCCCAGGGGTGCGCAGGTGCGCAAAAGTTCCCAACCGACCTGACCTTTTGTACCAATTTGTAAAATTGTTTTCATGTTAGCTATTAACTAAGCAATCTCAACAAATATTGCCCATACTCGTTGCTTTTCAAAGGTTCGGCGCATTTTCGCAAACCCTCATCGTCAATATAGCCCATCCGCCAGGCAATTTCTTCAATGCAAGAAATTTGCATGCCTTGGCGTTCTTCAACCGCCTGAACAAACATTGAAGCTTGCAAAAGCGATTCATGCGTACCGGCATCCAACCAAGCTACCCCACGTCCCAAAACCTTAACCATCAACTCGCCGTCTTTCAAATAGCGTTTGTTGATATCGGTAATCTCAATCTCACCCCTTGGGGAAGGTTCTAACTCTTCGGCATACCGAACAACACGATTGTCATAGAAATAGACCCCAGGCACGGCATAATTCGAACGGGGATGAGCTGGCTTTTCTTCCAGACTGATTGCCTTACGACCTTCGTCAAATTCAACCACACCATAGCGCTCGGGGTCACGAACCGGATAAGCAAAAACCACCGCACCGTCTTGCTGTTCTGCGGCGCTTCGTAAGGTTGCGGGCAAGCCCTGACCAAAGAAGATATTATCTCCCAAGATCAAGCAAACCTTATCATCCTCAATAAAATTCTTACCGATAATAAAAGCATCCGCCAAACCACGAGGGGAATCCTGTGTGGCATATTCAAAGTGCATCCCAAGTCCCTTGCCACTACCAAGCAAACGCTGATATTGGTCATTGTCTTCGGGGGTGGTGATTATCAAAACGTCCCGAATGCCTGCCAACATCAACATCGAAAGGGGATAGTAGATCATCGGTTTGTCATAAACCGGCAAGAGTTGCTTGCTGGTTGTCAATGTTAATGGGTAGAGACGTGTGCCTTTACCGCCTGCTAAAATGATTCCCTTCATACCTAAGCCTTTCGTTCTCCGTAATTTTTGCTCAACCAGGTGTTGTAATCTGATTGTTTGGTAATTGCCTCAATCCATTCAGGGTTCGCCAAATACCATTTGACCGTATCAACCAAACCCTGACGCAAGTCGTGACTGGGCTTCCAGCCAAGTTCCGCCTCAATTTTACCGATGTTGATGTCATACCGTCGGTCATGCCCGGGTCGGTCTGCAACATAAGTGATTAGTTTTTCATGGGGAGTATGGGGTGAATCGGCTTGCAATTCGTCCAAAATCTCGCATATCGTTTTGACAATTTCAATATTTGGGGGCTGATTATCGCCACCAACGCAATAGGTTTCTCCAACGCGACCATTTTTGATGATGCGCAAAATCGCTTCGCAATGGTCGTCAACGTAGAGCCAGTCGCGAATTTGCATCCCATCGCCATAGATTGGCAAGCCTTTGCCGTTTAAAGCGTTCAGAATCATCAAAGGAATCAGTTTTTCAGGGAATTGACGAGGGCCATAATTGTTGGAGCAATTACTAATCGTAATCGGCAAGCCAAATGTAATGCTATACACACGCACAAAGTGATCGCTGGAGGCTTTTGCGGCAGCATAAGGCGAGCGTGGTGCATAGGGCGTGCTTTCTTCGAAAGGCGGCTCTTCTTTTGTCAATGTGCCAAAAACCTCGTCAGTCGAAACGTGATGAAAACGAGCTTCTTCCAAGGGCACAATCTTATCTGCCAGCCAGGCTTTTCGGGCGGCTTCGAGCAAGGTGTAGGTGCCGACAACGTTGGTTTCAACAAAAACACCCGGATTGAGGATTGAGCGATCTACGTGAGATTCAGCCGCAAAATTGACCACAGTGTCAAATTTGTGTTCTTCAAAAAGCTTATCCAGCAAGGCTCTGTCGGTAATATTGCCTTCCACAAAAAGGTGGCGTTCCGGCCTGGGCAAATCTTTGAGGTTTTCAAGGCTGCCGGCATAGGTCAAAGCATCCAGATTGACGATATTGACCTCGCTGTCCTGTTTCAGCAGGTAATGGATGAAATTGGAACCGATGAATCCGGCTCCGCCAGTAACCAAAACTTGTTTCATATGCTCTCCTCTTGTTTCGTCCAGCCTTCGGGAAAGATTTCTGCATCCGCCAATAGCGGAGCAACCGCATCTTTCGCTGAAAGCGTTGGCGGATTTCCATTGACAAGGGGCCATTCAACCCCAATTAGCGGGTCATTCCAGCGTAAACCTCGCTCCCATTCCGGGGCATAGTAGTCGGTTGTTTTATATACAAATTCTGCCCATTCGCTAATCACATAATAGCCATGGGCAAAGCCTTCGGGCACCCAGAGTTGATGTTTGTTTTCAGCTGAAAGGACTTCTCCAACCCATTTCCCGAAAGTCGCTGAGCCTTTGCGAATGTCAACAGCCACATCAAAGACCTCCCCGGCAATCACGCGCACCAGCTTGCCTTGTGTGGCTTTCAATTGATAATGCAAACCACGCAAAATGCCCTGACCGGAACCGGAGTGATTATCCTGGACAAATTTAGTTTCGCCAACAAGTTTTTCGAATTCATTTTGGCGAAAAGTTTCCATAAAGAAGCCGCGGTTGTCCCCAAAAATTTTTGGTTTAATCAGAATTACATCGGGGATTGCAGTTCTGATATATTCCATCAAGCATTATCCTCTCGATAAGCGGCAACAACTTCGTTCGGTTCACCAAGCAATCGCAACTTCCCCTGATCCAGCCAGGCAACCCGATTGCACATGCTAATCATAGAATCCAGCCCATGCGAAACCATCAGAACAGTGGCACCCAGCTCTTGGAAGCTTTGCAAACGCTCACGACTCTTCTTTTGAAATGCCTCGTCGCCAACGCTTAAAATTTCATCCAATATCAAAATATCAGGCACGTGAGCAGTTGCCACGGCAAAGCCCAAGCGAGCGTACATGCCCGATGAATAGGTTCGAATAGGAGAGTTGATAAATTGTCCCAATTCCGAAAATTCGACAATTTCATCAAAAACCTTTTCCATGTCCTCTCGACTATAACCCAACAAAGCCCCGTTCAAAAAGACGTTTTCCCGACCGGAAAGCTCGGGGTGGAAGCCGGCGCCAAGTTCGAGCAGGGGAGCGATTCTCCCTTTCACAATAACACGACCCTTGCTTGGCTTCAGGACTCTCGAAATCACTTTTAGAATGGTGCTTTTTCCGGCACCATTGTTTCCGATAATACCAAAAACATCACCTTTATTAATCGTCATGCTGACGTCAACTAAAGCCCAGAAGTCTTCAATTCTTACGCGACGTTGAAGTTTGCGGATTGCATACTCTTTGAAGCTGCCAATTCGCTCAGTCGGCAAACGATAATTTACCGAAATATTTTCTATCTGGATTACTGCTTCCTTGTTCATTTCTTGCTCAGACACGGTATGCGTACTCCTCTGATCTTGAGGTAAAAAACAGCCAGCCGACAATCAACATGCCCAAAGACCAAACAATCGCCGGGAGAACCTCCGGAAAAGTTGGGAATCGTCCCTCAAAAATTGGCAATCGGAACATTTTGACCATCCAATACATCGGATTTAACTTAAAAATCGGGAGTAATTGAGCGCTGATCAGAGTGTCCGGATAAATAATTGGGGTCAGATACATCCAACCGGTTAATAAAACTTGATACATCTCACCCACATCGGGGAAAAAGACCGCCAAAGAGGAGATAAACAAGCCAAAACCAAGCGTAAAACCAGTTAGCAAGAGGATTGAAACCGGCAAAAAGAGCATCGAGAGATGGAAAGTTGCCCCATCGATAATCATAACGATAACCAATGGCACAAGCGACATAACCATATTAACCAAAGCCGTTCCAATTGCTGAAACGCCAAAAACGGTGCTGGGGATGTAAATCCGTTTCAGCAAGCTCCCCCCCCAAACCAAGCCGCTGATGGCAGCGTTCGTTGCCTGAGTGAAAAAGTTCCAGGCTAACAAACCGCTCAAAATATACACCGGAAAATGCTGTACTTCGGACCTGAAGAAATTCGAAAACACGAATGTAAGAATCAACATCGTGCCAAGTGGATTGAGCATCGTCCAAGCAACACCGAGGACAGAGCGCTTGTAGCGCGTGGTGACATCCCGACGAACCAATTGACCGAGCAAATAGCGATAATTGAAGAGTTCTTTTAACTCAGAAATCGCCGAATTTTTATGTTCTGCAGAGTCGTAAACAGGTTTAGAGAGTTCTTCCAAATTTATTCACCTCAAATCGCAAAGCTTAAACAACGCCTAATCTTACCATAGATAGGGCATGCATTGATTGAGCTTTTTCTGCGGGCGGTATTTTCTATATTGTGAAATTGTCTACGAAATTGCTATTAAAAAATATTGGAATAATCTAATGCAATCAGAATTTCTGATTATCAAACCGAAAGAGAGTGCAATCTCCCCTTTTACATAAGGGGAGATTAATTTGTTTTTTCGATGACCCAAAAGTGAGAAAGCCCCAGTCGCTGTAAGGGTGTTTTCTCGAGTGCCTGTAAAAAGTTTCTTAGGACTTTGCCAAGGCCTGGGTAGCGCTCGATAATGTTGTCATATGCGCCGAAAATTGTCCTTTGTACGATAAATTTGACCGGAAGACCGGCAAATAATTTCGTCAAATCATTGCGCGTATAAACATTTACATGCGGAGCCAGTTTGTCACGCCATTTGCGGGGAAGCCAGTTGATGAAGGGCGTGTTGCCAAAATGGTACTTTCCCTTCCAATAGTGCCCGTGCGTTTCAAAGGGATAGCCACGGTTGGGGCAGAAAAGGACAATTCGTCCGCCGGGTTTGAGCACACGTACCATTTCGCAAATCGCTTCCCGATCGTTTTGAACATGCTCCAACACTTCATGGCTAAGCACCAAATCGAAAAAGTTTTCAACCGTCGGCACATTTTCTCCGGCAGCACAAAGAACGTTAGGGGTGAAAGCCGAGCTATCCTGTACGCGTGGTAACTCAATATCCAGCCCAACAGCCATTTTGGAGAGAGGGACTAAGTGAGAAAGATAGGCGCCGACACCGCAACCGTCCACCAGGACATTGCCGTGAACTCTTTCTCCGGCAGCCTCACGGAGCATGGCAAAACGACGAACCTGGCCTTCGCGCCAGACGTGCGAGGGTTCTCCGCGTTCGGCGGCTTTGTCTAAATCTTCAGGAATAAGGTTTGGCATTGCTCTATTTTACTCGCCTTTAGCAGATTTGGCCGAAATAATGGAGGTCAAAAAGCAGGCTATCCGCTTGAATTAGAAGATTTTTTGTCTCTATTTTGCCCAATCGACTTTGGCTTTGCTCTTCCCTCGTAAAAACTTTTCGGCTGC
>CAYVOY010000001.1:0-911 GCA_964453395.1 uncultured Anaerolineaceae bacterium | reverse complement strand
CGCTTGTTTTACATGGGTACAGATGACATCACCAATCGCGTAAACACCGGGGATATTGGTCTGATTTTGGCGATCAACCTGCAGACAGCCTTCTTCTGAAATTTCTAATTGCCCTTGCAAGAAGTCGACAATCGGCTTGCTCCCCTGAAGATAAACGAAAGCGCCGGATACAGCATAGTTTTCTTCAAGATTTGTTTCACGGTTAAGAACTGTGATTCCCTCAACGGCATTAGTGCCACTAATTTCTTTGGCAAGGCTATTGAGATGCAGGACTAAATTCTCTGCCTTTTCCAAGGCTTCTGACTCCTCAGAGCTGATGTTCAACTCTTTGCCGGGAGCGAAAAAATGCACAGTGCGGGCAAAACGGGTCAAATAAAGAGCTTCTTCAACCGCTTCGCCGTTTTTCCCAACCACAGCTAAATCTTTATCCTTGAAAAAGGCAGCATCACAAACCGCACAATAAGAGACACCGCGGCCTAAAAATTCCGTTTCGCCTTTGATTAAATTGCTTCTGCCCATCGAGCCGGTGGCGATGATGACCGAACGTGCCTCAAAGACGCCCAAATTGCCATAAACAGATTTTGGGTTCGAAATTAAATCTGCACCAATGGCTTTATCATTAATGAATTCCGCACCAAATGTGCTGGCTTGGTCGCGCATGGTTCGGAGCAAGTCTGCACCGCTGACTTCCCCATCAATGCCTGGGTAATTGGCGATTTTGCTGGTTGTGCCTAAGGCGCCGGTGGTTAAGCCCTTGTCTAAAATACCGGTTTTCAAACCGGCACGAGAGCCATAAATTGCAGCGGTTGCCCCTGCCGGACCTCCACCGATAATAATCAAATCATAGATTTCGTTCATATTTTCTGTCATCTCTGCCTCTTGTAATTTACTAACAAAAGTATAGGCGCAAG